>JAEWOM010000023.1 GCA_023399675.1 Bacteroidota bacterium | reverse complement strand
CGAAAAGAAAATGAACTGGATAAAAAAACTCATGTAGATTTATCGCAAAAAAAATTGGCCAAACAGCCAATTTTTTTTTTTACTTCGCTTTCCATTTTTCGAGAAACTCCTTCACTTTGGTAACGCTGTAACCTTTTCCTTCTTCCAGCGCGCCGGTTTCCTGCGTATGGATCAGCTTACCGGTTTTATCCAGAACCAGCAGTACCGGATAGCCATACTGATCTCCGGGGTTACCGTAACGGGCAAATATTTTTTCGTTTTTGTTCTCCGGCGAATAGTTCAGATGGTAATAAAGATACTCATCATCAACAATTTTTTTCAGTTCCGGGGTGGTCTCCAAAAAATTATTAAAGCGCAGACACCAGATACACCAGTTTCCTCCTGCCTGCATGATGATGTTTTTATTGTCTTGTCCAGCTATCGAAATCATTTCTGTGATTCTTTTTTCAGCATCATCTGTAGGAACATATGGTTTCGGCAGTTTGGCTTTTTCAGTTTCAGCTGCTTTCTTTTTCTCAGCAGCAATCGCAGCACTGTCACCCGACACTTTCAGGGAATCCGTAGTTGTTGCACTAACCTGTTCGGCCTTCTGAGAACATGCCGTTGAACAAAAAAAAGCAGTAACAGCAAGCGCTGCATAAATTCTGAATTGTTTCATCTGTTATTTTTTGGTGAAATTAAGCAAATTTAGCATCGAACGGAAAAAATCAGGAATTATTATTGCGTAACTTTGCACGTCATTTCTATGAAAGCACTTTTCCAAATCGTACTTTTCGTTTCCAGATTTCCGCTGAAGATTCTTTACCTGTTTTCAGACCTTATTTTTTTCTGCGTTTATCACATCGTAAGTTACCGAAAGAAAGTTGTTTACAGGAATATTAAAAATTCATTTCCGGAAAAATCGGAAAAGGAAATCAGGAAAATTATTGTCGATTTTTACAGCAATTTTTCTGATTATCTCGTAGAAACCATTAAATCGTTCACCATCAGTTCCACCGAATTACGGGTGCGCGTACAGCACATCAATCAGGATCTTTTTCATCAGGCAAAAAAAGACGGGAAGAATATTATTATGCTTTCCGGACATGTTTTTAACTGGGAATGGTTCAACGCTCTTGCCACGGTTGTTCCGCAGGACAACTGCTACCCTGTCTACAGGAAGGTGAACAGCAGCTTCTGGGAAGAACAGATCAAAAAAATACGCGGCAGCTACGGCAATGAAGCGATTGAAGCAAACGAGGTCATCAAACATATTTTCCGCAATAAGAACGACGGAAATTCTATTTACATGTTTGTGGCCGACCAAACGCCGCATATTAATGTTGTTGATTATGGCGTGATGTTCCTGAATCAGGCGACGCCGGCTTTTATCGGTTACGACAAACTTGCGACACGCATGAATCTCTGCTTCATCTACTGCGATATGAAGAAGGTGAAGCGTGGCTTTTATCAGGTAAATTATTATGAAATTACGCCGGATGGTGAGAAATTTACTGAGCATGAAGTTGTAAGTAAATTTCACCGGCTTTTAGAACGGACAATCAGGAAAGACCCGGCAAACTATCTCTGGAGTCACCGGAAATGGAAAAATTCAGGGTCTATTAAACACCTTGATCATTAAACCGAATCACATGTTAAATGTAGCAGTTGTCATCTTAAACTGGAATGGCCTGAAATTTCTGCAGCAATTCCTTCCGTCTGTTACCGCATACTCTTCTGAAGCGAAAATTTATGTGATCGACAATGCTTCGGACGACGGTTCAATCGGTTTTCTTCAGGAGCAATATCCGCAAATCAGCATTGTGCAGAACAGCAGAAATTTTGGTTTTGCCAAAGGCTACAATGAAGGATTAAGAAAAATCGACGCGGATGTTTACTGTCTGCTCAATTCCGATGTGGAGGTTACTGCAGGCTGGCTCCAACCGGTTATCAGGCTGTTTGAGAAAAATAAAAATATCGCGGCTGTTCAGCCAAAAATTCTTTCACTAACCGACCGTTCGAAATTTGAATTTGCCGGTGCCGCTGGCGGGCTGATCGATAATCTGGGATATCCGTATTGCCGCGGCAGAATTTTCGAAGAAACCGAAGAAGATCGCGGTCAGTACAACGATGAAACACCGGTTTTCTGGGCTTCAGGCTGTGCCATGTTCACCCGGTCGTCCGATTTTCACAGCATGAACGGTTTCGATGAACGCTTTTTTGCACATCAGGAGGAAATAGACCTGTGCTGGCGTCTGCAAAATGCAGGCAGGGAAATTTATTACTGTGGACATTCTGCGGTGTACCATTTGGGTGGCGGAACCTTAAACAAACAGAGTCCGCAGAAAACATTTCTCAATTTCCGCAACAATCTTTCGATGATGCTGAAAAACCTGCCGTTTCCGCAACTGATCATAACAATCTTTGTCAGACTTTGTCTCGATGGCATCGCCGGCGTTTATTTAGGATTCAAAGAAGGATTCCCTCATCTTTGGGCTATTGTTCGTGCGCACTTTAGCTTTTACGGGCAGGCTGCAGAAACCTGGAACCGCAGAGGAAATTTTCAGAGAAAAGACTATTTCCGATCGAAATGGCTTATTTTCCGTCATTTTCTCAAAAAATAAATCGCTTATTTCCTGTTTTTTTCGGTCTGAAAAAGTTTGCGATACCCCTGATTTTTTTCTGATTGCAGAATCTGAGTAAATTTATTGAACGGGTTGCCGTTTTTTTCTTTAAATTTTTCTTCAACGTGCTGAGCGTACATCTCTAACGGCAATTACACCATAATTTAATTTTCAATTGAATTATGTAAATTTACGCGTTTACATGGTAGAAAACCTTTTTGCATGATCCTGATAGTTGATGATTCGCCGGAGAATATTATTTCTCTGAAAAAAGTCCTTGAAAAAAACGATTTCGAGGTGGATACGGCTTCTTCCGGAGAAGAGGCGCTGAAGAAAATCCTTCATAAATCGTATGTCCTGATCATTCTCGATGTACAGATGCCGGGAATGGACGGTTTTGAAGTTGCCGAAGCGGTGAAAGGCTACAGCAAAGCGAAAGAGACAGCTATCATTTTCCTTTCCGCAGCAACTGCCGATGTTCAGCTGATTACACGCGGATATTCATCGGGTGCACTCGATTATATCAGCAAACCTGTTGACATCAACATCCTGCTTCTCAAAGTAAAAACTTTTTACCGGATTTACGAACAGAGCCGGGCTTTGAACGAAATGCAGCGGAAACTGATTAAAGAAATTGAGTTCCGAAAAGAAGCTGAAAGAAAAAAAGACGAATTCATCAGTATTGCAAGTCACGAACTGAAAACTCCGATGACCAGTGTAAAAGGTTTTCTGCAGCTCCTGGAGCGAAGTATTCAGAAAAATGATCTCGAAACCTCCAAAACCAGAGTCCATACCGTGATTAATCAGGTTGAAAAACTGCAGCTGCTGGTTGCCGATATGCTCGACATCTCTAAGATAGAAAGCGGCAAACTGCAGTTCAGCAAAAAAATGTTCAACTTTGATCATTTGCTTGATCATGTCGTTGAAATCATGCAGCAATCGCATACCGATATGCGAATGATCAGAAAAGGCTCTTCCGTAGGAGATATTTTTGCGGACGAAATGCGGGTTGAGCAGGTTATGGTAAATTTCATCAGCAATGCCGTAAAATATGCGCCGGACACGGAAGAAATACACATTACATCTGAAATTCGCGACGGACAGGCATACTTCTGCGTCAAAGATTTCGGAATCGGAATGACGGAAGAGCATCAGCTCAAAATTTTCGATAAATTTTACCGTGTAGAAGAAACTTCCGAACGCTTTCAGGGATTGGGCATCGGCCTTTACATCTGCCACGAAATCATTGAACGGCATCACGGAACAATCGGCGTTCGCAGTACACCCGGTGAAGGCTCAGAATTCTACTTTTACCTTCCGCTAAACTCAAACACTGAAACTGAATAATCAGATATGACGATTTTTAAAAGAAATTTACAGTTCGGACTGGGATTTTCCCTCTTGCTGCTCATCATCACCTCGGTAGCATCGTACATCAGCATCAAGAATCTGATTGAGACCTCGGCCATGCTGCGGGACAGCAATAAAACGATTATTGCACTGCAGAACACCTTCACGCTCGTTAAAGATGCAGAAACAGGACAGCGCGGTTATTTGCTTACGGGTGACGACCGCTTTCTGAATCCCTACACCAATGCAAAGGAACAGATCGAGGATCAACTCAGCGCACTTTCTGTAGAAATGAATGAAAGAGACCATCAAAAACAGAATTTCGAAAAACTGAAAACACATGTTAATCAGCGGCTCGCAATTCTTGATGATAACCTGGCTCATAAAAAAGCGAACGGAACCCTTACGACTGCACAACTGTTTCAAGGAAAAGTACATATGGACCAGATTCGCAGTTCTGTTGATGCGTTGCAGAAAGAAGAAGAGGCTATAATGCTGGAAAGGACCGAAAACATGGAGAAATTCGCCATGTACACACCCTGGCTCATCATTTTCTCGGCATTACTTTCAATAATCATCACGCTGGTATTTTACAGAAAAGTTGCTCAGGATTATGATGAAAAAACGGAACTGACGACCGAACTGGAAACAAAAAATGTAGAAGCAGAAAAGCGGCTTTCTGCCATAAGATCTACCTCGGAAAAAATTTCGTCGGGCAATTATGATATTCTGTCGGATAACAGTGTAAAGGAAAATTTGGGTGATGTAGCGGAACCGCTGAACAACATGGCCAAATCGCTGCAGACCAATTTCACCACACTGAAAGATCAGGAATGGCTGAGTGCGTCCATCGCAAAACTGAATGACCGCATGATGGGTGACAAAACGGTGGAGGAATTCACTTCGGACATTCTCGATATTACAGCACAGCAAACCGGAAGTGTGATGGCTGCAGTGTATATTCACGGTGAAGATAACCTGCTGCACTATGCCGGAGGATACGCGGTTGGCGACCAGGTAAAAAAAGCACTGAATATCGGTGAAGGCATTGCAGGACAGGCTTTTAAAGCAAGGAAGAGAATTCTGGTGAATGATATTCCGGATGACGAAAGAACGGTCTCTTTTGCTGTTGGACAAACGAAACCAAAGAATATTATAGCGCTGCCGCTCACAAGGTATCATATTCCGTTGGGTGTACTGGAGTTGGGATCCACTCAGGAATATACGCCGCTGCAGCTTAAATTTCTTGAAAATGTTGCAGAAAATATCGGTATTGGATTTTTCACTGTGAAAAGCAATGAGCAGCTTCAGGAACTTCTTGAAGAAACACAGGCGCAGGCAGAAGAACTGCAGACACAGCATTCCGAACTGGAAAACATCAATGCTGAGCTGGAAGCACAATCGCAAAAATTACTCGCTTCGGAAGAGGAACTGCGCGTACAGCAGGAGGAACTGATGCAGAGTCATCAGGAACTCGAAGAAAGAACCGGACTTTTGGAAGAGAAAAATGCGCTGATTCACCAGCATAATCTCGACATTCAGCAGAAATCCATCGAACTGGAACAGAGCACACGCTATAAATCAGAATTCCTCGCCAATATGTCTCATGAACTGAGAACGCCTTTGAATTCCATTTTACTGTTGTCCCGCCTGATGACGGAAAGCGAAGATCTGGATGAACAGTATGTTGAATACGCAGAAGTAATGCAGAATTCCGGACAGGGACTGCTTACGCTGATCGACGAAATTCTCGATCTGTCTAAAATCGAAGCAGGTAAAATGCTGCTGAACATTGCAGAGGTTCCGGTGAGCGAAATTCTGAAAGATATGGAACTCATGTTCAAGCCGATGGCCAGCCAGAAAAACCTGGAACTGCGGATTGAATCGGACAGTGACGCTGAGCAGCTGATCAAAACGGACAAACAGCGACTGGAACAGATTCTTAAAAACCTGCTTTCCAATGCACTGAAATTTACTTCGAAAGGAAACATTACCATCAGCGTTCAGAACGATGCTGAAAATGAAAATATCGAATTTAGTGTTAAAGATACGGGTATCGGAATTCCGGCAGACAAGCAGCGCATGGTGTTCGAAGCGTTTCAGCAGGCTGACGGTTCTACGC
>JAEWOM010000278.1 GCA_023399675.1 Bacteroidota bacterium | reverse complement strand
CTGCGCCAATCCCCCGTAAGGTTTTGCAATGATAAGAATTTCTGATGAATCACTCAAATTAATTCAACGCTGATGCGGTCATGCGACGCATCTGCCGTGGCAATGCCGTTTTCGAGCACAATCAGTTGCGGACTTTGATGCATGATGCCGAAATCATCGGCTATTTTGTTGGAAATATTTCTGAATTGCAGCAAATCGAGAAAATAAAATTCCGCGTCAGGCATTGATGCTTCTACCGACCTTTCGAAATTTTTGAGCACCGTTCGGCTGATGATGCATCGTGTGGAATGCTTGAACAGCACAACTTTTTTTTCAAAAGACCTTTTTACAGCCTCAGCCAGCTCTTCTTCACTGGTTAACGGCTTCCAAAAAAGCTCTTCCCGGTTTTCGTTTTCTGATTTTCCAAAGATTTTTCCAAACAAACTCATACGTCAAATTGCTTTAAATGATGGTGTAGATGCTTATATTCCATAAAACCCCACTGCTTTTGGTTTAATTTACCAAAAAGTACGTGCGAAGCGGGTAAACTGTTTTCTTTGCCTAACTGGCAATATTCTGCAAGTACTGCCAGTAACTGTGCTCTTTCCGTTTCAAAATCTAATGTATTTGTACACCGAAGCCTATCAAAGGTAGGCATATTTCTCGGAATGCCGTTGTTGAAGACTATCATTTCGGTTTTGGTACAAAAACCAATAATGCGGATGATAAAATTTTTTCGCGGCAGCTTCTTTTTTCCGCAGGGAACTTCCAGCACGAAACGACAATGCTGCATCATTTCACAGACGTTCATCCTGCCCCACCTTCCGGATGTTTTCGGCGTGAGCGAATTGATCCTTTCAATGATTTCTTCCAAATCATGCGCATTGTGCAGCGATTTTCTTCTCACCAGTTTCTCTCAGTAATGAGATTCTGAATATGAGCCGCGTGATGCTCACAGTGCCATGCATAAAAAGCGACATGTTCCCGAAGGGTAATGCTTCTGTTCTGCTCCGGATGAAAAAAAGAACTTTGAAGTTCCAGGTTGGTAAGTGCCTTCAGTTCATGGACCCATCGTGCATGCAAACCTTCGAGCAGCTGTAAGGCAGGCTGTATCGAAATGCTGATGCTGTCCTGAAGTTCAGCCCAAAGCGCTTCATTATAAGGCTTGATTGTAGGGTTGTTTTCTGTGAGTGCCAGTTTACAGCGAATGAAACTGTTCATATGGCTGTCGGCAATATGGTTGACCAACTGCCTTACCGTCCACCCTTTTTCGCGGTATTGCGTGTCGAGTTGCTCATCGTTCAGATTTTCTACAAGTTGGCGCAACCGGGCAGGAAATTCTTTAAGAACCTGAATGGAAACATCGGTTTCCGGATCGGTTATCGATTCCGGCATCTCAAAACTACCGATCGGATACCGCTTTTGTACCAGATTGTCCTTTTCGTTTTGACTATTTGGCTGATTTCCGTTTTGGCTCTTATTTTGCGAATTCATCCCGTAAAATTACATTATCAGATTAATTAGTCTGATTACATGATTCATTTAATTTCTTACAATTAATATTATTACTATGAAGAAAGCGCTGATTGTGGTGGATGTACAGAACGATTTCTGCGAAGGCGGTACATTGGCCGTACCACAGGCAAACGACATCATTCCGTACATTAATATGCTTGTTCAGGATAACCAGTATGAGCAGGTGGTTTTTACGCAGGACTGGCATCCAGCAGACCACAAAAGTTTTGCCTCGAACAATGGAAAAAAAGTCGGTGAAACTATCAATCTGAACGGTATTCCGCAGTTTATGTGGCCGGATCATTGTGTTCAGGGAACTTCCGGAGCAGATTTTCATTCCGATTTAATTGTTCCTGTAACAGCACATATCATTAAGAAAGGAACGAATGCGGAGTTCGACAGTTACAGCGGTTTTCAGGATAACAATCATTTTATGAAAACCGGATTGGAAGATTTTCTGAAATATCACGAAATTCAACTGGTAGAAATCGTCGGCCTGGCATTAGATTACTGTGTGAAATTTACCTGCCTTGACGCTGTACAAAGCGGCTTCATCACCTGTCTTCATTTTCATGGCACCAAAGCGGTAAACGTAAAACCGGAAAACGGACGTGATGCTATTTATGAAATGCTGAGCAAAGGCGTAACGGTTCTGGGATAAATTTCCTTAAATGACCTCGGGAAGAAAAATGATTCCGGATTTCCCCATTTCGTTGATCCTGGTGCAGACCGCTTCGCGGGATATCGGATAATACGGTGATCTTTTCAGTGCTTCATCGAGCATCTCCATGATTTCTTCGTTACACATCGCGGCACATAATACATATAATGTCCGACGGTCGTCATTCACAAAATAATCATCAGGCAGCTGCATCAGAAATTCGTTGGCTCTCGCTTTGTTGGTTTGGTAATAGCCATCGAACTCGAGGCCGAGTTCTACGGCGCGCTCATGAATCTGATTAATGCAGGGTCTTAAATAAGCTTCCAGATCCCCTTTGCTTCTTTATAATAAAACGCGAAGTCTTTTATAAACATTACAGTTTTTTCAGGTTGTTCACTTCCAGTTCGGTCAGAATCCGCCAGTGTCCTCTTTTGATATTTTTCTTGGTGAGTCCGGCAAACATTACCCTGTCAAGCGCTTCCACTTCGTAACCGAGTTTCTGAAAAATACGGCGCACCACACGGTTCCAGCCGATATGAATTTCTATCCCCACTTCATTTTTTGGCTGTCCTTCAATGAATGAGATGCTGTCCACTTCTGCTACACCCTCTTCAAGCCGGATTCCGTCGGCGATAGTCCGAAGATCTTCAACCGAAAGTTTTCTGTCGAGCGTTACATGATAGATTTTTTTCATTTGAAATGACGGATGCGTCAGTTTTTTGGTCAGATGTCCGTCATTGGTTAAAAGAATGACACCTGTTGTACTGCGGTCCAGCCTGCCTACCGGGAAAACGCGGTATGGAGATGCATTTGCGACGAGGTCCATCACGGTTTTTCTGGCTTTGTCATCTTTTGTTGTAGAAATGTAACCTTTAGGTTTATTCAGAAGAACATACACAGGCTTTTCAGGAGTAATTCCCTGTCCGTCGAACACTACTTTATCACCGGCCTGAACCTGGTAGCCCATTTCTGTAACCACTTTTCCATTCACTTATACCAGACCCTGTAAAATCAGTTCATCGGCTTCCCGTCTGCTGCAAATACCAGAATTCGCTATATATTTATTAAGGCGTATGGTGTCCTTGTGAAGGTCTTTTTCAATTTTCTTGAATCTCCTTTGCTGAACGAAATTTCTTGCACGGTCAGTATCTTCATCTTTCCCGAACCTTCCGGAGCCCTGTGGTCGGCTACCGCGGTCGAACTTTCTGTCGGAACTGCCACCAGGTCTGTTTGACCGGCGATCTGAACCGCGTTTGTCGAAGTTCGAACTTTTTCCTTCGCGGGAATCACCAAACGGTCTGCGTTCCCG
>JAEWOM010000205.1 GCA_023399675.1 Bacteroidota bacterium | reverse complement strand
CAGATGCTGCATGGTGACAGTCTGTTCCGCTGTGCACTTTCAACAGACATTTTCGCTGAAACATTTTTCACCATTCTGCAGGTTGCCAGATGGTATTTGGTTCCTGAGGGCGTTCTGTATACGGTCTGTGCCGAAAAGCTGACGGCAAACAGGACAAAAAATGAAAGAAACAAGTTCATGATTTACTGCTGAAGATATTCATCAAGTTTTTCAAGATTAGCCTTGTCGTTTCCCAAAAAAATACTGTCATCAGTAACGAACACAGGCCTTTTCAGGAAACTGAAATGCTCTAAAATCAATTTCTTAAAGTCTTTCTCTTTCAGGGATTTCACATCGATGCCGCGCTGCTTAATCTGCCTAGATTTTTTGCTGAACAGTGCTTCATACGACTTGGATTTTTCATACATTTCAGCCAGCTCGTCTTCAGTTACAGGTTCTGATTTTATTTCGCGGAGTTCCCAGCCTTCCAGATTTCTTTCTGCCATAATCCTCCTGTTCGTTCCGCAGGTTTTCAGGTAATAAACTTTCTTCATCGTGCAAAATTAAGCATAAAAAAACCAGCCTAAAAATGGCTGGCTTCATCTGATATGGAGTTATGATTACTGAGGAATAACCAGTACCTGTCCCGGATAAATTTTGTCCGGATCGGATAACATTGGTCTGTTTGCCTCAAAAATTCTGTTGTAAGCATTCACGTCACCATAAAGTTCTTTGGCGATTTTAGAAAGCGTATCACCACTTTCCACTGTATGATATTTTGGCTGAGCAACCGTAGCCGCAGGAGTCGCCGTCTGCACCGGCGCAGGTCTTACCGTCATCTGGTCGTTGACACCGTCAATACCTTCCACATTACCGGCGGCAACATAAATTTTTCCTTTTTCTTCCCAGTCTTTTGCTTCACCGGAGATTGTTACTTTGTCATCAGCTACAGTAAACTGAATTCCGGAAAGATCGAAACCGTACTTAGAAACGTGATCTCTCACTTTCTGTGCCTGTTCTTCCGGCGTTTCACCTCCACCAAAAATTTTCTCTCCGACGTTTTTTAAAAATGAACCTAGTCCCATTTTTCAATAATTTTTTTAATGTTTTTATTTTTCGCTCAAGGCTTTCTTAAGCATGATAAAAGTATCAAACATCGTGCGAATGAGCGTTAATAAATCGTTAAAACATGTTGAAATTCACACACTTTTTCACAAACACTCTGAACGACAGTACGATAAAAACAGCGTACAATTGCTGTATGTACAGAAATACCCGAACTTAATTCCGCCGAAAGAAAATTTCGAATTAAATTCAGTAGTTTTATTGGGTAAAAAAATCAAATGCAGAACAAAACGGTATTTCAGTTTATTTCCGAACCTTCAGATGTTAACTACGGTGGAAACGTGCATGGCGGCAGCGTGATGAAGTGGATTGATCAGGCGGGATATGCGTGTGCGAGTTCCTGGGCATCCAGTTACTGCGTAACCGTTTATGTGGGAGGAATCCGCTTTTATTCACCGATAAAAATCGGGCATATAGTAAAGGTTGAAGCAGAAGTTATTTATACCGGAACCACCAGTATGCATATTGCCATCAATGTTTTTTCCAGGAATATCAAAAGAAAGGAATTTGAAAAGAAAACACACTGCATCATTGTTTTTGTCGCTGTTGACGATGAAGGAAACAGCATTGAAGTACCGGATTTTGAACCGAAGACCGACCAGGAAAAGCAGATGCAGCAGTACGCTATAAAACTGATGCATTTGCGGAAACAGATTGAGACCGAGATGAAACCGTTTCTGTAACTCTGTATTATTTAGTCTGTTCTTCCAGAAAAAAAATCTCATTGACGGTCTTCCCGAAAACTTCTGCAATCTTCAGCGCAAGTACCGTGGAAGGAACATAACGTTCCGTCTCGAGGGAATTGATAGTCTGCCGCGAAACGCCGACTTTATCAGCCAGTTCCTGCTGGGTGATATTCAGAATGGCGCGTTCTACCCGAATATTATTCTTCAGCATCATCAAATTCTTTATTGGCCTCAAAATAAGCCAGATTTAGAAGGAGAATTGTGAACAACACAGCAGACGAAGAACTGTAATAGGTAAAATCGAAACCAATCAGCTGATTCAATATCCTTCCAAAAATGACAAAGCCAACCAGAGTCATAAAAGAATACGATAAAGTTTTATAGCGGATTTTTCGAATCCTTTCATCTTCTACTTTCTCCTTCGAAAAGTTGAGCAGTGCCAAGCCTGTTAAAAGCAAAGTTCCGGCAATACTGTAATCTTCATCGTGAGTAAGGAAATGATCCAGTTGTGTCTGCAGTAAAAAGATAACCACTGCTGCGACAATTAGAAACAACCCAATACGTTTACAGTAATTGGGCAGAAGTTTTACCGTTCTCTTTACTACCTTTTCTTTCATAATCAGTTAAGTTTATTTTACAATAAGACAAATATACTTTACATATTGTAATAAAAAAAATCTTCCAAAAAATATTTGAAAGATTTTTATACTAATTTAAACCTGCGGTCTTACCTCGCGATATTCACTGCTCTGGTCTCACGGATTACCGTCACTTTCACCTGTCCCGGATAGGTCAGTTCATTCTGAATTTTTTCAGAAATATCATAAGACAGCTGATAGCTCTGTTCGTCATTCACTTTTCCGCTTTCCACCATTCCGCGAAGCTCACGGCCCGCCTGAATAGCGTAAGCGCTGGAAACACCGTCAAAACTTAATGCGGCAGCTTCCAAATCTTTCAGACGTTGGATGTAAGATTCCAGAACCTGACGTCTTGCGCCCGGTCTTGCTCCGGAAATCGCATCGGCTACCTGAATAATCGGTGACAGCAGTGAAGTCATTTCTATTTCGTCGTGGTGTGCACCGATGGCATTTACCACTTCAGCATTTTCGCCGTATTTTTCTGCCCACTGCATTCCAAGCAGAGCGTGCGGAAGTTCAGATTCCTGCTCAGGAACTTTACCGATGTCATGAAGTAAGCCGGCTCTTTTCGCCAATTTAACGTTCAATCCAAGTTCTGCTGCCATTGTTGCGGCGATATTCGCCACTTCTCTTGAGTGCTGAAGCAGGTTTTGGCCGTAAGAAGAACGGTATTTCATGCGTCCCACAATTTTCACGAGTTCAGGGTGTAATCCATGAATTCCGAGGTCGATAATGGTACGTTTTCCCACTTCGATGATTTCCTCTTCTATTTGCTTTTTGGTTTTATCAACTACTTCTTCAATTCGTGCCGGGTGAATTCTACCGTCTGTTACCAAACGGTGCAGCGAAAGTCTCGCTACTTCCCTTCTCACGGGATCGAAACATGAAAGAAGAATGGCTTCTGGGGTATCATCTACAATAATTTCAACACCGGTAGCCGCCTCCAAGGCACGGATATTTCTACCTTCGCGACCGATGATCCGGCCTTTTACTTCATCTGATTCAATATTGAATACCGAAACTGAATTTTCGATCGCCTGTTCTGTTCCGATTCTTTGAATTGTCTGAATCACAATCTTCTTCGCTTCAGTTTTTGCGTTGAGCTGCGCTTCCTCCATGATGGCCTGTATCTGTCCCTGCGCTCTTGTTTTCGCTTCTGCTTTCATGGATTCCATGAGCTCGGCTTTTGCTTCATCAGCGGAATAATTGGCAATTTTCTCCAGTATTTCCACCTTCTGTGCCGTAATCTTGTCCAGTTCCTGCTGCTTTCTCTCCAGGGCAGAATGTTTGTTACCGTAATCAGCAATTTTCTTATCGAGATCCTTTTCCAGTTTTCCCGTTTTGCTCAGTTCGTCATTCAGTCTCTGCTCTTTTTCCTTCGTGCGCTTTTCTATGTCCTGAATTTTCTTTTCGCGGTTCTGAATTTCTGTATCGTGCTGAGATTTTAACTCCAGAAATTTCACTTTTGCCTGCGCTTCTTTCTCTTTGCGTACAGCATCAGCCTTTACGGTTGCGGTTTCAATGATATTATCAGCATTCTTTTTCGCATCTTCAAGGATGAACTGTGCTTTGGTATTCAGCGAACTTCTGGAAAACAGAAAACCTGCAAGTGCTCCAATTATCAGTGCTGCGATGCCGACGATAATAATGGTGGGTGTCATATATTTTTATTCTTTATTGTTTGTTTCGTTATCAAAAAAAAACCTGCAACAGTTCACGGATTATGAGTAAACTCCTAATCTACACGATTTGGACTGATTTTGCTTCTTTGTAATCTGCGTAAAGC
>JAEWOM010000200.1 GCA_023399675.1 Bacteroidota bacterium | reverse complement strand
CACCTTTACGCTGCGGAATTTCTACTGCAACCACTTCATCTTTAAATTTTCCTTCTTCCCATGCTTTCGCTGAACGTTTGTATGATTCGATTGCGAAATTATCCTGGTCTTCACGCGAAAAGCCGTATTCTGCAGCACATTTCTCTGCGCAAACACCCATATGTACTTTGTTGTACACATCGGTAAGGCCGTCCAGTACCATTCCGTCCTGCATTTTTACATCGCCCAGTTTCGTGGCATTTCTTGCAGAAAAATAATGCGGAACCGCACTCATATTTTCCATTCCACCGGCAACGACAACGTCTGCATCACCGGCTTTAATAGCCTGTGCAGCCATCATTACCGATTTCATACCGGAAGCACATACCTTGTTAATGGTTGTAGCCGGCGTATTTTCGGACAGTCCTGCACCTAAAGCAACCTGACGAGCCGGAGCCTGACCTTCACCTGCCTGCAGTACATTTCCCATGTAAATTTCCTGTACTTCTTTAGGATCGAGACCGATCTTATCCAATGCGCCTTTTACGGCTGTAGAGCCCAGTTTGGTTGCTGGAACAGTGGACAGACTGCCCATAAAACTTCCGATCGGCGTTCTCGCCGCGGAAACGATAAATACTTCTTTCATATAATCTGATCTATTTTTTTAATTTTTAATTTGTTTGCAAATATCTGAAAAATGCTTCGCCAATTTACGAAAAAAAGCGCACTTTATTTTCGGTGACCTGCGGTCAACATTTCAAATTTTTCTTCAAAAAATCCAGATTTGCCAGCTCCGACCTGTCGCCCATAACTATTCATTAGGTTTGCATTATATTTAAAAACGGGATTGAACTCCTTTATTAAAAACAAATCATTAAAATCTGCAGCATTCTGATTTCCGAGGGTGTTAATTTCTACACAATTATTCTGTTAAAAGTAAGAAGCTTTAATTCAAATCGTTGTCACATGTAAAAAAAAAATTACACTTCATCCGGATAAAGTGTAATTAATAATTTTAAAATCAGAACTAAAGTTATTTTCCAGCCGACATTTCTGTGTATTTGCCAACCAGGAAACTGAAGTGATTCCACTCTACTGAATTATACGGATACTGTTTCATGAATTCAGCATTGTCGCCGAAGAGTTTGCTGTAGTTTTCTTCGAAATCTTTTTTGCGAAGCCAGAAAGACTCGCCTCCTTTCTTCACGTAGTACGATTTGGTAACGCCACCACCAAGTTGAGGACCCATATTAATAGAAACTCCGCCGGTTTCGGTGGCTGTAGGATCTGCAAATACCTGAATTTTTTCGCTGAAATCAGGATTTAACAGTTGAAGCAGGTAAGTTTGCTTTTCTTTCTTATTCTTGATAGTGGTACTGACGCTCAGATATCTGCTTTCATCTTTATTGGTTGTCGCAGTAAGATTTTTATTCTGCCAGTTGTTCACTTTCGTAAAATAATTTGCTGTACGCATCCCTTTTTCAAAGTTGCTCACCGGCAAGTGCAACTCCTGAATTTCATCAGCCCTGAATTTTTCTTTCTTGCCAGTAGCTTCATCTTTAATCTCAATTGCATTGAACAGCATTTTTTTATGATCAACATCGGTCACTCTTCCTTCAACCGAGCGTCCTGACTTCAGTGTCATTCTTGCATTTTTTTTCGTGGAAAAACCGCTGTAGCTCTGCTCAAAGAAATCATTGTCCATTTCTTTCAGCTGCTCTTTGCTGTACTTCACTTTTTGGGAAAACATCAATGCCGAAACCAGCATCAACCCCACAACAGTAATTTTTTTCATTCTAAAATATTATTATTATCAGGGAGCAAATTAACGCAGAAAATCGCAATAAAAAACTAAATTTTATGAAGAAAATAAAAATGAATAAACGCAGTTGAAATATATAATGTATATATTGTATATTTGAACAGAAATTAAGAAATGAGAAAGAATATTGATATTGATCAAAGCCTCCTGACAAAACTGAAAATACTATCAGTTTTTGAAGATATAAGCGTAAAAGCCGTCATGGAAAAAGCTGTCGCATTTTATGTAGAATTCCAGGAGAAAGAGCGATTAAAATCGCTGTCCGAACAGGACAGGGAAGATTTAGGATTATTGCTGCTTATGCAGCAAGCTGACAGAAATGATAAGGTGAGTCGTGATGAAATAATGGATGCTCTACAGTAATGGAAGTTGTTTTCCTGCGAAGTTTTATACAGGATATTAAAAAACTGAACGATGCCAAATTAAAAAATAAGATTAAAGACTTTATCATTGAACTTGAAAATGTCGAAAGTATTGATAAAATTGAACATGTAAAAAAATTAAAAGGATATTCTACAGCTTATCGATGGCGAGTCGGGAATTATCGGCTGGGGTTTTACACAGATGGTCAAACAGTTGAACTCGCTCGCTTTGTAAAAAGAAACGATATCTACAAACTCTTTCCGTAAAGTCCAATTATTATTAACTTTAAAAAAAACTTGAGAACATCCACCAAATGATAATAGAATGAACAATCCTTTCTTCCTTGTGAAACCGTTTTTACGTGGCTAATACACATCTCTCTCATGAAGAATAAGCTGCTGTTCATTTCAATAAAAAAACTGCATTTTCCGAAGAAAATGCAGTTCTTTTTTAGTCTGATTGAATAATTCCTAATGCCTCACTTCTGCCACTTCTGCAGGATTGTGTTTGTGTTTGAAAAGTATCGCAAAAAGGACCATCACGATGAGTGCATAGATAGCAAATGTCAGCCAGATTCCATGCCAGTCTTTAAAACCATCAGCACCTGTGAAGTAGCTGCTGATCACTTTACCGCTAAGCCAACTGCCTAAAATTGCTCCAACTCCGTTCGTCATCATCATGAAAAGTCCCTGTGCAGAAGATCTTATCTTCGCTTCGGTAGATGTTTCAATAAAAAGCGAACCGGAAATATTAAAGAAATCGAAGGCAAGTCCGTAAATAATGTTGGACAGAATAATCGCCATCAAACCAAGACCTTCCGGCGAACCTACTGAAAACAGTCCGAACCGAAGAACCCAGGCAAACATGCTCATGAGCATCACTGATTTGATACCGAATCTTTTCAGAAAGAACGGAATGGTCAGGATAAATAAGGTTTCGGATATCTGTGAAATCGAAATAATCATCGTTGAATATTTCACCACGGTTGAATCCGCATACGCTGCGATATTCTTAAAATCCTTCAGGAAGGTATCACCATACATATTCGTCAGTTGAAGTGCTGCACCGAGCAACATGGAAAACAGAAAGAACAGCGCCATTTTGTAATCCCTGAAAAGCCTGAAAGCATCCAGGCCCAGTTTTTCCGAGATGCTCGATCCCTGCTGAACATTCAATGGCGGACATTTCGGTAACGTAAATGCGTAAATTCCTAACAGTACAGCAAACACTCCGGCAATATAAAACTGGTTGGCATTGAGAATGTTATCGGTTAACGCAGCCAGTTTTTCTCCGAATTCAATTCCAAATGGAAAAGGTGAATGCGAATCGCTGAAAATATTGGTGATCCACATTGCGGCGATGAAACCGATTGTTCCCCAAACCCGGATTGGCGGAAAGACCTTAACCACATCGTAACCGTTGTTCTTCAGGATTGTGAAGGAAAGAGAATTGGAGAGCGAAATGGTAGGCATATAGAAGAACATCCCCAACAGCAACAGCCAGAAAAAAGTTGTCGGATCGTTGGTTTTTGCAATAAAAAACAGCGTAATTCCGTAGCAGATATGCAGAATGCCGTACAGTTTTTCGGCGTTGATCCATCGGTCTGCAATCATACCGATGAGTGCGGGCATAACGATTGATGCGATTCCGAGTGTTGAAAATACAGCACCGAATTCTTCACCGGACCATTTCTTGATGTCGAAACCATAAGTTCCCAATGTGGTGAGCCAGGCTCCCCAGACAAAAAACTGCAGAAAACTGAGAACGGTTAACCGTAATTTTAAATTCATAGTTATAGTAATTAAAGTGAAAAAAAGCGCTCCGAAGAGCACTGTTTTTATAAATCGAATTTAATACCCTGCGCAAGCGGTAGACCTGTGCTGTAATTGATCGTGTTGGTTTGGCGTCTCATGTAATATTTCCAGACATCGGAACCGGATTCGCGACCGCCACCTGTTTCTTTTTCACCACCGAAAGCACCGCCGATTTCTGCACCGGAAGTACCGATGTTCACGTTGGCAATTCCGCAGTCGGAACCTGCATGTGAAAGGAAAAGTTCCGCCTCACGAAGATTCTGCGTCATAATTGCTGAAGATAGTCCCTGTGGAACATCATTCTGCATCGCAATCGCTTCTTCCAGTTCGGAATATTTCATGAGATAAAGAATCGGTGCAAATGTTTCGTGCTGCACAATTTCAAATGAATTCTCCACTTCTGCAATACATGGTTTTACATAGCATCCCGATTTGTAATCCTTGCCGCTTAAAACACCTCCTTCCACTACAAATGTTCCGCCTTCAATCTTACATTTTTCTATCGATTCTTCGTACTGTTTTACTG
>JAEWOM010000180.1 GCA_023399675.1 Bacteroidota bacterium | reverse complement strand
CCGCACGGCATCATTTCCACGGAATGAAAAGGAGACATTGGAAACACCCCCCGAAACCGAAACGTGCGGCAGGTTTTCTCTTACCCATTTTGTTCCTTCAATGAAATCCAGTGCATTTCTGCGGTGTTCTTCCATGCCTGTGGCTACCGGAAAAATATTAAGATCGAAAATGATATCTTCGGGAGGAAAGTTGACCTTATTCACCAGAATATCGTATGATCTTGCTGCGATTTCAATCCGTCTTTCAAGATTATCAGCCTGCCCGATTTCATCAAAAGCCATCACGATGACCGCCGCGCCGTACCGTTTGATCAGTTTTGCCTGACGGATAAATTCCGCCTCACCTTCTTTCAAACTGATGGAATTGACGACACATTTACCCTGCACAACCTGCAGTCCCGCTTCCAGAATTTCCCATTTTGAGGAATCAATCATCACGGGAATACGTGCGATATCCGGTTCTGCAGCGATAAGATTCAGGAATTTTACCATGCAGTGCTTTCCGTCGAGCAATCCGTCATCAAAGTTTACATCCAGAATCTGAGCGCCTCCTTCCACCTGATGCCTGGCAATTTCCAGGGCTTCGGAGAATTTTTCCTCTTTTACGAGTCGGAGGAATTTTTTGGAACCCGCTACATTTGTTCTTTCACCTACATTGATAAAATTGGATTCCGGTGTTATGACCAAAGATTCAAGCCCGGAAAGCTTCAGATATTTCATTGAATTTTACATTGCTTCTTCCATAATGTGCGTTACGGAAACTGCATTGGACTCGAGCAGTTCGTAATGTTTCCGTAAAGCGACAGTCATTGGAAACTGTTTATAATTAAATCCGTATTCCGCAGCAAACTGCTCTATTTCATCGGTTATTTCGTTGTAATACACATAGCTGTAATTCGGAAAAAGGTGGTGTGCGACATGGAAATTAAAGTTCCCGAGGATATGCCTCACAAACCAGTTATTTTCTTTAAGATCATTGGTCACTTCAAACTGGTGACGCAGAAAACTGTAAGGTAAACCGTTGCTTTCATCAATTTGCGGAAATTCGTTCTCCGGAAGCGGATGAAGCGGCAGCAATACAAAAAGCGCGAAAACACTTGCTACGATAATCTGCAAAAACCATGCGCCAAGAGCCATCTGCCATGCAACATCAAATACCAGAATCGGGATTATGATCTGATAAAAGAAGTAAAATGCTTTAAATGCGATCATTCGAACTTTCTCTTTCATCGGAATTTCTCCCTGCGATTTTGCGATGACACGGTCTTTTTCGAAAAAATCGCGGAAATCGCGGATAAACATCCAGTTAAAAAGATAGAGCGGATAAATGAGGAAAAAGATCCGGTGCTGAATTTTCTGAATCCCGGTTGCCTCAATATGCGGATAAATTTTCAGCACGCCGCTTTGCTCAATATCGGTATCCCAGCCATCTACATTCGGGTAACCGTGATGACTTACGATATGGCGTTTTTTCCAGATATAGGAATTAGCGCCGACAAAATCAAAGATTTTCAACACGGCATCATTGAGTTTCTTGCTTTTAAAAATATTGTTGTGGGCAGCTTCATGAATCAGATTCAGATAAATCAGTACGAGTGTAATTCCCATCAGCGAAAACAGCAGATAGTACAGCATTGAATTGTCTGTATTCAGCATCGCAACGATGTAAAAACCAAAATAAAGCAGAGGTAAAACAACCGCTTTAATTTTGATGTAAACGTCCCTGTCTTCAGGAATCTGTGCTACGCGTTCACTCACCCTTTTCCTTAACTCGTTAAACAGTTTATTCTCTTCTGAAATCTTTTTATATGAAGGCTTTTGCATAAATTTTCAATTTGCGCTAAAATAAGAAACACAGATGTATTCACTATTCCAGCGATTGCTTAATGTTTTGCAAAATTATGGATTTCCCTTGGTTTGTAATTTTTCAGCAGTTTGGCCAGCGCAGCGATGTGATCCGGCGTGGTACCGCAGCAGCCGCCTACTATATTCACCAGTTGCTTTTCAGCATATTCCCTGATCTGGTCAGCCATATGTTCCGGCGATTCATCATACTTACCGAAAGCATTCGGAAGACCCGCGTTCGGATATGCGGAGATGCAGAAATCTGAATGAGCGGCCAGCGTTTCCAGATACGGCGTCAGTTGCTTTGCTCCAAGCGCACAGTTGAAACCGACACTCAGCAGATCCATGTGGGAAACTGAAATCAGAAAGGCTTCAGCGGTTTGGCCGCTCAGCGTTCTGCCTGATGCATCTGTTATTGTTCCGGAAACCATCACGGGAATTCTGATGTTTCGCTCGTCCTGAATTTCATCAATGGCAAACAAAGCAGCTTTTGCGTTCAGCGTATCAAAAACGGTTTCTACCAGCAATATATCTGCTCCGCCTTCCAGCAATGCTTCACTCTGTTGTTTATATGCTTTTTTAAGTTCGTCGAAAGTCACGGCCCTGAAACCCGGATCGTTCACATCAGGTGAAAGTGAAGCCGTTTTATTTGTGGGACCGATGGACCCTGCAACAAATCTCGGTTTATCACTATCCGCAGCAGTAAATTCATCACAGATTTTCCGCGCGATTTCAGCAGACCTTCTGTTCATCTCACTTACGAGGTCCTCCATATGATAATCAGCCATTGCTATCGTCGTGGCTGAAAAGGTATTCGTTTCGATGATGTCGGCACCGGCATGTAAATATTCACGGTGTATGGCTTCGATGATATCCGGTCTTGTTAGAGATAACAGATCGTTATTGCCTTTTACGGGTGAGTTCCAGTTTTTGAAGCGTTCGCCTCGGTAATCTTCCTCTTCCAGTTTATAACGCTGAATCATGGTGCCCATCGCTCCGTCGAGGATGAGTATTCTGTTTTCCAGCGCTGTGTACAGTCTGTCTGAATTTTTCATATATGTCACTTCATTCAACAGTTCAGTCAGGAATCTATCTAAAAGATGATGTTGAAGTTTCAGCGACGAGGCTGCAAAAAAACTGCGCTTTCAATCTATTCAGATAAATTGAAAATGCTGCCAGAAAAAAATGGAAATTTATCGTTATCTCTTCCCTAATGCGGGACAGAATGTAGCACCTTCATGCAGGAAGCAAGGGTTGCCAAGGCTTCACAGAGTCTGATCTCTCCACCTTTCCTGATAACATTTTCAGTATGATAATGAACTAATACGACGCAAAAATACCGTTTACTTTTTTTCCGTGCAAGTAAAAACACTTTCGAAATCGTCTATGTGCAAATTTCTGATTTCTGATTGCTGTTCCGGCTGCAGTTTGATAAAAAATAATATTTTAGCGAAGTAAACGATGAATTATGACGGCAGAAAAGGAGCGGCTGAAAAATCCTGAATGGAAAAACTGGGGTCCTTACGTGAGCAACCGGCAATGGGGAACGGTTCGCGAAGACTACAGTACAAATGGTGATGCGTGGGGACATACCACCTATGATGAGGCATTACGCCGCACTTACCGCTGGAGCGAAGACGGAATAGCCGGCATTTGCGGACCTAAACAAAAACTGTGTTTTGCCTTTTCATTCTGGAACGGTAAAGACAAAATGCTGAAAGAACGGTTTTTCGGACTTAGCAATTATCAGGGCAATCATGGCGAAGATCTTAAGGAGATTTTTTATTATCTCGACAGCACTCCGACCCATTCCTATATGAAAATGCTGTACAAATATCCCATTAATGCATTTCCTTATGATGAAATTATCAATGAATCTTTAACAAGAACCAAAAGAGATCCTGAATTTGAACTGCTGGACACCGGAATTTTCGAAAACGACGCGTATTTCGACATCTTCATCGAATACGCCAAAGTTGATAAAGAAGATTTTCTCATTCGTGTGACTGCAATTAACCGCAGTGATACACCGGCACCGCTGCATGTGCTGCCGACGCTTTGGTACCGCAATAACTGGAGTTGGGGTTACGGCGATTACAAACCCGAACTCCGCGCGGGTGAACAGGGCCGTATCGAAATTATTCATGATAATCTGCCGGTAAAAAATCTGTATTCGCGCATTACCGATTGCGAATCCCTTTTTTGCGATAACGAAACCAATACACTGGCTGTTTTCGGACATGCTTCTGAGAACAGATATTTCAAAGACGGAATCAACGATCATCTTTTGCAGGATGCGCCCACTGTAAACCCGGATAAAACCGGAACAAAAGCCTGTTTTCATCTGCACACAGAAATTCAGCCCGGTGAAAAAAAGATTTTCGAATTCCGGCTCAGTCTGCACGACCAGCATGCACCTTTCGAAAATTTTGACGAAGTGTTCAGTTTGAGAAAACTTGAAGCTGATGAATTTTACGCAGAAATTCAGGCGAACATCGAAAATGAAGAAGAGAAAAATGTACAGCGGCAGGCTTTCGCAGGTTTACTGTGGAACAAGCAGTTTTACCACTATAATGTTTCAAAATGGCTGAAAGGCGATCCAAAATTCGAACTGCAGCGCGATTTTGAAAATCACGTGCGCAACCGCGAATGGGAGCATATGCAGAATAAGGACATCATCTCGATGCCCGACAAATGGGAGTATCCGTGGTTTGCAACCTGGGATCTGGCTTTTCACTGTGTACCGCTCGCCATGATTGATTCGGGTTTTGCAAAACATCAGCTGAAACTGCTTACCAAAGAGTGGTATATTCATCCGAATGGACAGTTACCGGCATACGAATGGGATTTCAGCGATGTTAATCCGCCCGTTCATGCATGGAGCACTTTCCGGGTCTTTAAGATCGACGAAAAACTGAACGGAGAACCCGATGTACCGTTTCTCGAAAGCGTATTTCAGAAGCTATTGCTCAATTTCACCTGGTGGGTAAACCGTAAGGATAAGAATGAGAACAATATTTTCGGCGGCGGCTTTCTAGGACTGGATAACATCGGCGCTTTCGACAGAAATATGCAGTTTAAAAACGGAGAACATCTCGAACAGGCTGACGGAACAAGTTGGATGGCAATGTTTGCCCTGAACATGATGCGTATCGCTATGGAACTGGCACTGTACAACCCGGTTTATGAAGACATGGCCATCAAATTTTTCGAACATTACCTGTATATCGCACAGGCGATGGAACATATCGGTGAACACGATGGACTTTGGGACGATGAAGACGGGTTTTTCTATGACGTTCTGCAACTTTCTGACGGAACTTCCAAATCGCTGAAACTCCGAAGTATCGTGGGATTAATTCCGATGTTTGCTGTAGAGATTGTGGACCATCAGATTCTGGAAAAACTGGAAGGATTCCGGCTGCGGATGGACTGGATTCTCAAAAACAGACCCGAGCTCACCAACCTCGTTTCGCACTGGGAAGTGGAAGGCCGCGGGCGAAAACACCTGATGAGTATCCTGCGTAAAAGCAGGCTGACCAAGCTGCTCCACAGAATGCTGGATGAAAAAGAATTTCTGTCTGACTTCGGAATCCGGTCGATGTCCAAAATTTACGAAGACGAACCGTTCACGTTTGAAATCGACGGTGAAGTGTATTCCGTTAAATATCTGCCGGCAGAAAGTGACAGCCGGATGTTTGGCGGTAACAGCAACTGGCGCGGCCCGATATGGTTTCCGATTAATTTTCTGATCGTTGAAAGTCTGCAGCGTTTCCATTTTTATTATGAGGACAGCCTGCAGGTGGAATTTCCGGTAGGCAGCGGAGAAATGAGAAATCTGGATTATGTGGCAGACAACATCAGTAAACGGCTGCAGTCGCTCTTTCTGAAAGATGAAGCCGGAAACCGACCTGCAAACGGAGGAATTGAATTAAAGAACCAAAATGCGCATTTCAGGGACTATATTCATTTCTATGAATATTTTGACGGCGATAACGGTCGCGGTCTCGGTGCCGGCCACCAATGCGGCTGGACGGCAACAGTTGCCAAACTGATTCAGCCGCGCGGTTTACATTACTAAATTAGCATTTTTCGCTGTTCACGAACATTTCAAAGACGGTTGTCGCAGTTGGCTCCAGTGTTTTGGACACAGAGCAGTATTTATCAAAGGAAAGCTGTGCCGCTTTGCTTGCTTTTTCAGGTTGAATCTCTCCTTCGAGGTAAAACCGAACCGTAATTTTTTTGAAAGGCTTTGCTTCATCTACAGG
>JAEWOM010000049.1 GCA_023399675.1 Bacteroidota bacterium | reverse complement strand
GATATGATGTCGGAAGGTCAGTAACGCTCCTGTTACCATACTTTTCCTGGAGACTTTTCGCATTCACATCATTGAGCATAGAAATCAGCTTATCGTAATCTTGCTGCGCTATCTGTGTACGGAATACACCTTCTTTTTCGTTCGGCATACTGCCTGATATTTCTGCTTTCTCAAAAGTGAACCGCTGCGCATCGATTATTGCGGTACGGTCCGGATTTATCGTCATTTCAAAAATCGGACAGGTCCCGAAACAGGCTCATGCCTTATATTGAATTTGCGAATACTGGCTATTGGTATTGGTGGCGCACGAGAAAGTTAACATCAAGGCAATCAGACTCACTAAAAATTTCATAATGTTTATTTTTGAGGTGATATTTCAACTTCCGTACCGAAATCTGCACTGAGCAATTCATATAAAAGCTGACTTTGATATTGTAAAGCGGATCGGCCTCCGAATAAGTAAATTGCACCCGCACAAACCGCACTGCGCCTTGATGGAGGATTCCCCAAAGATTTTTAACAGCACAACAAAAAAACTTCTGCCGTTCATACTTGCAACTGCCATTTTTATGCAGATGCTCGATTCAACGATCTTGAACACTTCGCTGAAATCCATTGCCGAAGAACTGAATGAATCGCCGCTGCACATGCAGAATGCCATTATCAGCTATGTGCTCACACTCGCGGTTTTTAAGCCCGTAAGTGGCTATTTGGCAGATAAATTCGGAACAAAAAGGATATTTATTTTTTCAGTTGCACTGTTCAGCATTGGCTCACTTTTCTGTGCACTGTCACAGAATCTCGATCAATTGGTAATTTCCCGTGTAGTGCAGGGATTGGGCGGTTCCCTGATGACACCTGTCGGCCGGTTGGCACTGATCAAAACATTTGATAAGTCAGAAATTCTGCGAGCAATGAACTACGCAATTATTCCGGCGCTTATCGGTCCGGTTTTGGGTCCGCTCGTCGGTGGTTATTTTGTCGATTATTTTTCGTGGCACTGGATTTTCCTGATTAACATTCCCATCGGATTGCTCGGAATTATTTTGGGATTCAAATACATGCCCGATTACAAATCAACAGGTACGTATTTCGATTTCAAAGGATTTTTGATTTTCGCTTCAGCAACCCTCGCGCTTTCCGTCGCACTGGAATGGCTTGGAAATGCTAAAAATATGACGCCGGTTCTTATAGTGTTCATCATCGGTTTTGTACTGCTGTACTTTTATTACAGGCATGCAAGAAGGGATTCAAACCCGATTTTTCCACTCAATCTGTTTCAGATCCGTACTTTTCGTGTCGGTATCTCAGGCAATCTGGCAACGCGGCTCGGGATAGCATCCATACCGCTGCTTATTCCGCTGATGATACAGATCGCATACGGTGCAAGTGCCGTAGTTTCCGGCTGGATTGTTGCGCCGATGGCACTTACCGCAATGTTCGGTAAATCGTCGGTAGAAAAAATTCTGAACAGATTCGGATACCGCCGCACCTTAATGGTCAACACCTTTATTATCGGAATTGTGATCATGAGTTTTGCTGTTCCGGACATCCGCACTTCCATTTACTGGTTTATACCGTTGCTGGCTGTGCTTGGCTTTTTTAACAGCATTCAGTTTACGTCGATGAATACGATCTCCATTTCGGATCTGCGAAACCATCTTACGAGCAGTGGCAATTCATTGATTTCTGTCAATCAGCAACTTGCCATCGGTTTCGGTACCGCTTTCGGATTGATCGTCCTGAAACTTTTTGAAGGAAATTCAGAACTGATCGGGGGTGAAATTCATAACGCTTTCCGGTACACATTTCTCGTGATCGGTGCACTGACCATTTTGTCGGGTCTGGTTTTCGGAAGGCTGCATTTCCGGGACGGAGACAATATGAAGTCAGTGGAAGAATCTTAGTTATCAGCGAACGTTTATTAACTTAGATCAATGTATTACCAATAGTAGGTGTGTACATTTGTGAAAAATTTGGCAATGAAAAATATAGAATTTGGCGTGATGACCTTTGCCGATATGGCACCTGAAACAGTGCAGGGGAAAGGTACAAATGCGCATCAGCGAATACAGGATCTTCTGGAAGAAATAAAACTGGCCGACGAAGTCGGAATTGACGTATTCGGACTTGGCGAGCATCACCGCGACGATTATTCGGTTTCATCACCGACGACGGTTTTGGGTGCAGCTGCAGCGATAACTAAAGATATCAAGCTGACGTCAGCAGTTACGGTATTGAGTTCGGATGATCCTGTACGTGTCTATCAACAGTTTGCAACAATCGATTTAATTTCAGGCGGCAGAGCTGAAATTATGGCAGGTCGCGGTTCGTTTACCGAGAGTTTTCCACTTTTCGGATACGATTTAAATGATTACGATGGGCTGTTCAGTGAGAAACTCGATCTTCTTCTCCAAATCAACAGACAGGAAAAAATAAACTGGAGCGGTAATCTGCGGGCTCCGATTACCAACCGTGGTGTTTATCCACGCGCCGTTGAAGGAGAAATTCCGGTGTGGATTGCGGTCGGTGGAACACCTGCTTCAGCGATACGTGCAGCAAAACTAAAACTTCCGTTAATGCTTGCAATAATCGGCGGTATGCCGGAGAATTTTGTTCCTTTTATTAATCTGTACAAACAAACGGCAATTGAAAACGGAACGCCTGCAGATCAGGTGCAGATTGGTATCAACAATCACATGTTTATTGCAGAAAGTGATGATGAAGCAGCAGATCAGTTTTATCCGCATTATGCAGCGATGATGGACCGGATCGGCAGAACCCGTGGTTGGCAGCCCATGTCCCGGCAGCAGTTTGATTTCATGCGCAGCGAACGCGGATCATTGCTGGTTGGAAGCGTAGAAAAAGTGGTAGATAAGATGGTTTTGGAGCATCAGCTTTTCGAGTACACCCGTTTTCTCGCACACGCAAGTTTAGGAACAACGCCGCATGAATTAACGATGAAATCCATCGAGCTGTATGGTAAGCAGGTGATTCCTGAAGTAAAAAGAAGACTGGGTATTCAGTAATCAGTTAGAAAT
>JAEWOM010000022.1 GCA_023399675.1 Bacteroidota bacterium | reverse complement strand
GGTCTGCGAGGTCCACTGCTTCTTCAATACATTTTTTAAACTGCGCTTTTGACGGAAGATCTTCAATGGATTTAATCTTGCCGAGAGAATACATGGAATCTTTTTCGATGTCCTTCGTAAGCTCTTTCATCGTTTTCATTTCACTTTCCAGCCAGAAACCGAATGCACAGTGCGCTTTGAAGGCCGCCATAGAACACAGATTGTTTCCTCTCACCGTGAAAAAAGGCATCCCCCACTTGGTTGTTTCCTCCACATCCGGACAGAATTCGTGCACCGTTTCCCGGATATAATTGAGAATGGGCTGCGCAAAAGGCTGCGCTTCTTCGATGTACGCATCAATTTTTGTATCAAATGTACTCATATGCTTAACTTAATGATTCAGATATTTACTAACGACCTGTTCTACAATGAATTTCACCTGGTCCGGTCTGCCACGGTCATTTTTCGGCTGATTCATGTAACTGCCGGTCCGAACAATTACCAGTTGGTAATCCGGCACAACGATGACATATTGACCCTGCAGTCCGAGCATGAAATAATGTTTGGCTGCCACATCATTGTTGATCCATAAACCCATGCCGTATGTACCTTTAGAAAGGGAAGTTGGTGTCCGCATCTGTTCAATAAACTGCGAATTGATGATTTGATTCCCGTACATCTTACCATCATTCAACAACAACTGCCCAAATTTTGCAAAATCCCTGCTCGTTCCATAGACACAGCAAAATGCTTTTTCCATCATATAATCGTCGGTGGTCCAGGTCCCTGCTGCTTCCATGCCCATCGGTTGCCAGAATTTTTGCGAGAGGTAATTTGCCAGCGGCATATTCACCGCTTTTCTCACGGCAAAGCCTAACAGTTGCGTGGTACCGCTCTGATACTTGAAACTGGTCCCGGGTTTTTCTGTAAATCCTTTTAGAAAAGTAGCTTCAGCCAGGCTGTTGCCGTAATACAGTTTTGCATTCGGTGTAAAAGGATTGCGGTAGTTTTCTTCCCAGTTCAGACCGGATTCCATTGCTGCCAAATCATACAGTGTTAGAAACTTGCCGTACTCAACGTTGGCGTAATTCTCATAAAAATCTGAATATTTCTGATAAAGACTGTTCACTGCTTTGTCTTCAACGGCTTTTCCCAAAAGCAGCACCGTAATGGCTTTTGCCATCGAAAAAGAATTCGTTCTGGTATCAGCTGAATAGCCCGCACTGTACTCTTCATGGAGCAGTTTGCCGTTTTTAACGATGAGAAATGAAGCGGTATTGGTTTCTTCAAGATTTTTCTTCAAATCCTGTGGCAATTTCCGTAGGTTATACAGAGAATCGTGCTGCCACTGAACCGGCTTCCCTGCAACAATCTTATTGCTTTCGAACAGTTTTTCGTCGTTTATCGTTGCGGTAACTTCACCGCGCAGATAGGTTTTCCGGATTCCGCGAAACAGGTAATCGAAATCGAACACATAGGTAAGCCCGATCAAAATTGCGATGACCAGCACGACAGGACGGATAATACGGTTCAGGAAATTCTTCATACCGTTAATCTGCTCGAAGTTAGCACATTGTTTTTAAATATCAGAAAACCGCAGACAGTTCTTCTGCAAAAGTTTGAACCTGCAGTGGCCTCAGACATTCGTCGACTTCCAGTCTGTTATAATGGCCCATTTTTACAATCACCATATTTTTCTCAGGAACCACGATGATAAACTGACCTAAAAAGCCGTATAAAAACCGGTATTTTACTTTCGCTTCGTCATTGGCCCAAACTGCGTAACCGAAAGCCCTGTTTTCTTCGGTTGGCTGCAGCATTCTGTCGATAAATTCTTCACTTATCACAGTTTCGCCATTCCATTTTCCGCGATTCAGCAGAAGCTGGCCGATTTTAGCAAAGTCGCGTGCGGTAGCATGAATGCAGCAGAATGTTTTTTCCATTCCGACTTCGTCGGTGCTCCATTTCGCATCAGATTCCATCCCGATTTTGGTCCAGATTTTCTCTGCGAGTAACTGGGCAAGCGTTCTTCCTGATGCTCTTCGCAGTACAAAGCCTAAAAGTTGCGGAGCCGCACTTTGATATTCATAGGTCTGTCCCGGCATTCCTGTAAAATCTCTCTCAAAAACCTGCTCTCCGACATCATTTACAAAATACTGTCTTGAATTCGGTGCAAACGGGTGCTGATACTCTTCTTCCCAGTCCAGCGCTGCCTGCATGGTCAGCAGATGTTTCAGGGTGAGATGCCTGCCAAATTCCATCGTTTTGTATCGTGGATAAAAATCGGAAAACAGTTGATCTTCGCTTTCGAGGCATCCTTCATCAATACAGGCACCGACGAGCAGTGCAAGAATGCCTTTCGCCATCGAAAATGAGTTCATCAAAGAATCCGGGCCGTGATTTTTCCAGTATTTTTCATAATGCAGTTTACCGTCTTTCACTACGAGCAGCGCTGAAGCTCTCGTCTTATGTAATTCATCCTCAACTGCTTGCGGCAGAACCTGGCTGTTGTAATCTGCTGATTTTTCCCATGGTTCGGGCAGATCGTTGGATACAGTATGAAAAGGAAAATGGCCGGCATCATCAATGC
>JAEWOM010000204.1 GCA_023399675.1 Bacteroidota bacterium | reverse complement strand
GTACGATCGGATTGTCCGTTACCGAATTCAGTTCGATTTCTGCCTGTGCCATGAGATGCTCAAATGCATTACGGCTTGCGCCATGAACCTGTGGAACACATCTCATACTGTATGGATCCTGAACACGTTCACAGTATTCGTGCGATTTCAGGTTATCACTGTTTTTCAGGAATTTCAGCATTCTGGCTGCTACTTTTTTACTTCCGGAGAACGGTCTGATGTCGTGCAGCTGCTTTTTGAACGGACTGGCAGATCCTCTGTATGCTTCAATGGACATTGCTGCCGCCATATCAGCCAAATCGAGCAAATATTCCATTTTTTCCAGTCCTTTAATGGCATGCGCAAGGATAAACTGGGTTCCATTGATCAGGCCTAAACCTTCTTTTGGTCCTAATTTCAACGGTTTTAAGCTGTGTTTTTTAAGAATCTTGGCCGTTTCCACGATTTTTTCTCCCTGCCAAACCTTTCCGAGTCCCAACAGAGGAAGTACCATGTGCGCCAGCGGTGCAAGATCGCCCGAGGCTCCGACAGATCCCTGTTCCGGAATAACCGGAATGATATCATATTCCAGCATGATCATCAGCCTCTCAATCACTTCCAGTGATACGCCGGAAAATCCTTTCGACAACGCATGAATTTTGGCAATCATCATGATTTTAGAGAGCTCCGCATCAATCGGCTTGCCCACACCAACAGCATGGGAAATAATTAAATTGTGCTGCAGCTGTGCTGTTTCATCAGGAGAAATTTTTACATCATACAACGGTCCGAAGCCCGTGTTTATACCGTAAACCGTGCGGTCGGATTCTACGATGGCCATTACATTTTCCTGAGATTTTAAAATCTGGCTTACCGCTTTACCGTTAAGCGTAGCAAGAGTCGGCTCTTTTGCAATTTTCAGAACATCATGAAACGTAAAATGGTCAACACCGTAAATCATAGTATAATATTATCGTGTAAATGTAAGAATTTGCGATTGATTTCCCGCGCAGCTAATCACTGAAGTTCGTTGTTTAAAAGGAATGATAAAAGCTTTTCCCGGTTTGTTTGTAAATCCGCTCAATCAGAAAGTTCAGGTATAACTTCAATTCTTATTTTTGTGTTATGAATGTTGATCTTCAGCTCCAGCTTAAAACACTTCCTTCGGAATCCGGCGTATACCGCTATTATGATAAAGAAGGCCAGCTGCTGTATGTTGGCAAAGCCAAAAATCTGAAAAACCGGGTTCTCTCGTATTTCAACAAGAATGTTTCGGGATACAGGACCAGGATCATGGTTAAAAAAATTCACCGGCTCGAAACAACCATTGTTCCGAGTGAATATGATGCGCTGCTGCTTGAAAATAATCTGATAAAAGAGCATCAACCTTTTTACAATGTAATGATGAAGGATGACAAATCATTTCCCTGGATTTGCATCAAAAATGAAGATTTTCCCAGAATTTTTCTGACGCGGACGAAGATCAAAGACGGTTCGGAATACTATGGTCCGTACGCAAAAGTGAAGCCTGCCAGATTTTTGCTTGATACAGTAAAGAATATTTATAAACTCAGAACCTGCAATCTGAATCTCGCTCCCGAAAAAATTGCCGAAGGAAAGTACAGGGTTTGTCTGGAATATCATATAAAAAACTGCGCGGGTCCGTGCGAAATGCTTGAAACTAAGGAAGAATACGATCAGAAAGTCGATGCAATCCGTGGAATTATTAAAGGCGATTTCCGTAAAGCGCAGGAATATCTGGTTTATCAGATGACACGTTTTGCCGAAAAGCTGCAGTTTGAAGAAGCACAGTCGGTAAAGGAACGGATGGCTTTGCTGGAGAATTATCAGGCGAAACATACGGTAGTAAATCCGAATATCGATGATGTTGATGTTTTCGGAATGACGAGCGATGAAACCGCAGCATACGTCAATTATTTTAAGATCAGAAACGGCAATATCATTCAAAGTTATACCACCGAGGTAAAAAAGATTCTTGAGGAAACCGATGAAGAAATCATGGAGGAGGCGCTAATAGAAATTCGAAGGAAATTTTCGTCAGATTCGAAGGAAATTTTTCTTCCTTTCCACCTTTCGGTACAAATTCCGGGTGCCAGAATTATGGTTCCAAAGGTTGGCGACAAGAAGCGGATCGTAGAACTGTCTGAAAAAAATGCAAAAGAATACAGGCTCGAAAAACTCAAACAAATACAAATTGTCGATCCGGACCGACACACGAACAGAATTATGGCCGAAATGCAGAAACTGCTGCGAATGCCGGTAGAGCCACGCCATATTGAAGGATTCGACAATTCTAATATTCAAGGTTCCAATCCGGTTTCGGCATGTGTTGTTTTTAAAGACGGAAAGCCGAGTAAGAATGATTACCGGGTTTTTCATCCGAAAACCGTGGAAGGTCCGAATGATTTTGCAACAATGGAAGAAGTTATTTTCCGCCGGTATAAACGGATGTTGGATGAAGGAGAAAACCTGCCGCAACTTATTGTGATTGACGGCGGAAAAGGCCAGTTGTCGTCTGCCTTAAAAAGTCTGGATGTGCTCGGACTTCAGGGGAAAATCACCGTTATCGGCATTGCAAAAAGACTTGAAGAAATTTATTTTCCGCATGATCCGGTTCCTCTTTACCTCGATAAAAAATCGGAAACATTGAAAATATTACAGCGTGTGCGCGATGAAGCCCATCGGTTCGGAGTAAAACATCACCGGACACGGCGGAAGAATACGACGATAAAAACTGAACTCGATCAGATTCCGGGAATCGGTGAAAAGACGGTTGCGCTGCTCTTTCAAAAACTGAAATCCGTGAAGAGAGTGAAAGAATCCAGCCTCGACACGCTTGAGGAAATTTTAGGAAAATCCAAAGGTAAAATTGTCTGGGATTACTTCAACAGTTAGGATGATTTTACTGCTTTTTAAGGTCGAATTTGATGACCTGTTTTCCTGAACTTGCCGGTGAATCAACAATCAGTCGGGAACCTTCATCAAAGGCAACCGTTGTTTGCTCTGTATTCAGTTTTACGAGATAAACTCCTTTTTTACTGGTTGTAAAAAACCGTGCGAAAGGAAGTCCGTCTTTGGTTCGGATCAGGCTGAAATTGCCGCTGTTATCAGCCACTTTTTGATATTGCTCGGAATTGAATGTGTACAGAACATTTCGGGCAGCAGGCGTTTCAACCGGCACAGTAACAGTTTGCGCTGTCGAAGAAACTGCTTCATTTTTCGGAGGAACTTTGCTGTCGGGACTGGAAGTTGCGATCTGGCTCGTCGCGCTTCTTAAAGCTTCCTGAAACCCTTTTTCGTAATCCTTTAAGGCGGAAGTCGCAGGCACACTGCTGATGATTTTATTATTACAGTCCTTAAAATTCAGTTCAATTTTGGTCTTGAAAATGGTGCTCCTGTCGTTGATTTCTGCTGAAAGCGCTGAGCAGGGTTGTGTAACCTGAGAAAGATCGGAAACCACCTGATAGCGTTTACCGGTAAGTGCTGCGCCAAGCTGCCTGTTCAGATTATATTGATTCGTTTCCTTAAAGTCTGTAAATTTCTCCGGGACAATGATTTGGGAGTAATCAGAAACCTGCTGTCCAAATACGTTTGCCGAAATACACGCTGCAAATAAAAGAGCTACTATTTTCATCAGGTTTTTGTTTGTTTTAATTGTTTCGGAACCTTCCCATATCAAACTTCAGCGAGAAATAATTCGAAAAATAATTGCTTCCTCCCAAACCGGAGTTGGTAATGGCATAATCCAGCGTTAAACCGCGGTAATGAAGTCCGACACCGGCACTGGGCTGAAAAGAAACTTTTCTGTTCAGATTTTCGATATCTGTAATGGTTTGAAAACGGTTAACACCCAGTCTCACAAAAATGAGATCGCTGTAGTTCAGTTCTGCTCCGGCGTATGGAGTTACACTCGCAAAATCTGTGGAAACCAGTGCGGCAGTTTTCGCAAAATCAATATTCAGTCCGACTTCCGGCAGAAGACTCATGTTTTGACTCAGTTCAAAGTTTTTGCTGAGACCTGCGTTTAATTTCGGCATCGTAAGTTCCATTTTGTCTTCCGGCGCCGGGTTGAATTCTTCACCATTCACGATGGTGGATAATTCTTCCTGATTCACATTCCAAAAATTGACCGTAGTTGTAATGTCACGTACCATGACGCCGTAATTCCAACCGTTGTCGGCATTGTAGATTGCACCCAAATCAAAACCGAAACCGAAAGCGTTTGCAAATTTTCCGACATTTCTGTAAACCAGCTTTGCCGTTGCTCCCACGCTAAGCCGGTGATTTCCTCCCGGGCGGAAAGCATAAGAAATCAGTGCAGCGTAATCTGCCTGCGAGAATTTTGTGATTCTGTCGTAGTCGATATTGCCTTCGGGATCGATCATCTGCGTAGTGTTCAGGATGTCGTCCACACCAAGGCGCACGATCGAAACACCAAAGACACCGCCTCTGCTGTCGATGGGTTTGGCGAAACCGATATAATCGTATTTCGCAATGCTTTCAAAATATTCTGCGTGCATCGCTGCTGCCTGCCAGTCCTGGTCAACACCCATTAATCCTGCAGGGTTCCACATTGGTGAGTACACATCATCCTGGCTCGTCAGTACGGCACCGCCCATTCCGAGGCCCCGTGCACCAGCACCGATATTCAGAAATTCATTTGAGTATTTTCTTACAATCTGAGCCTGATACATCACAGAAAATATCAATAGCAGAACAATGCTGTATTTTTTCATTTAGTTTCTAATTTTTTTTGTGTCTGCCTTCTGGATTTCAATATTCCATTAACAGCAATTGCCAGTATCATTACCAAAGATGCCAGATAAAATCCTGTGCTCATTTTTTCGGATTCCCCAAAGATAAAAAAAGCCAGTATAATACCGTAGACCGGTTCAAGATTTACGGTAAGAACCAGCGTAAACGGAGAAATATATTTCATCAGATTCACGGATTCCAGCATGGGATACGCTGTAAACAGGGATGCCAGCAGTAATACTAACGCCAAATCGCTGCTGCTTATTTCACCGACAGTAGTCAGCTGACCGGTAAGCAGGAGGAAAATCGCAGTAAGAAACCAGCCGCCGCCAATTTCGTA
>JAEWOM010000161.1 GCA_023399675.1 Bacteroidota bacterium | reverse complement strand
GTAATAAGGCTGAGCAGGACTTTCAATGGTCTGGCCGATCAAAAAGTTGAATCTTGGACCAACCATGGCAAAAAATTCAGATTCTGCTTCCGAAAAATAGGCTTTAAAATAAACGGGAACACTGACGTAGTTATTTCCGTACACTGCATTGTAACCCGGACGGCTCTTTACTTCCTTGTTTTTTCCCGTTTCACCTGCACCGTAGTAAACAACCTCGGGCTGCACATAAAACTGATCGTCATTGCTGATCGGAATCAGGGCCATTACACCTCCCTGCAGCGTATGTCGCGGTCCGGAAGGATTATGGGCATGACGTACGCGGGAATAATTGTAACCTGCTATAACACCGAATCTTGTACTGGAAAAGTCGATCTGCGCAAAGGAGAAAGTAGAAAACAATACCCCTGCCGTTAAAAATAATTTTTTCATAAGTGTGTTTTGCTTGTGTTATCCCAGAACTTTTGCTACGGTCTTGCCGATATCTGCAGGAGAATCTACTACGGTAATTCCGTTTTCGCGCATGATTTCCATTTTCGCCTGTGCAGTATCTTCATCGCCACCAACAATTGCTCCGGCATGTCCCATAGTTCTTCCTTTTGGAGCTGTTTGTCCTGCGATAAAACCTACAACCGGTTTTTTGGAGCCGGATTCTTTATACCATCTTGCAGCTTCAGCCTCCAGAGAACCACCAATTTCACCGATCATTACCACCGCTTCAGTTTCATCGTCATTGATGAACAGTTCCAACGCTTCTTTTGTGGTCGTTCCGATAATTGGGTCTCCGCCAATTCCGATGGCTGTAGAAACTCCGTAACCGGCTCTTACAACCTGATCAGCAGCTTCATACGTTAACGTTCCGGATTTTGAAACGATACCGACTTTACCTTTTTTGAAAACGAATCCCGGCATAATTCCGATTTTGGCTTCATCAGAAGTGATAACTCCGGGACAGTTTGGTCCGATTAAACGGCAGTCTCTGTCTGCAATGTAAGCTTTCACTTTTACCATATCTGCAACAGGGATTCCTTCAGTAATACAAACGATCACTTTGATACCGGAATCTGCAGCTTCCATGATTGCATCTGCAGCGAACGCCGGCGGTACAAAAATAATGGAAACATCTGCTCCCGCTTTTTCCACAGCTTCGGCAACCGAATTGAAAACCGGTTTACCCAGGTGTTCAGATCCTCCTTTTCCCGGTGTAACACCACCTACTACATTGGTTCCGTATTCAATCATCTGCTCCGCGTGGAACGTTCCCTCATTACCGGTAAAACCCTGTACGATAACTTTAGAATCTTTGTTTACTAATACTGCCATGAATTAATTTTTTATATAATTTTAATTGTCACAAATTTACAAAATTTGCTTCATAAATAAGCTCAAAAGGTTATGCAGGTTGAACTGCGTTATGATTATTTCCTGTTATTTCAGTTTTTATGGCGCGAACGAGGGACATTACATCAAAAGACCCGCAAACATCAGAGTTTTATCAAGGTCGATTTTTTCGATCTGCCTTAGCAAAAATCAATTTTGCACGTCTTTTTTTAACAGATTTTTCAGCCGTACTTCATTTTTCAGATATTCGCGGTAATCTTTCGCCAACATACCGATATATACGCCTTTTTCGAGGTTTCTGTTGACGCCTGTCTTGCCCATGATCACAGATCCGGCAGCAATACTGTTTCCTGAAGCCATACCAACCTGACCCCAAAGTGTCACATCATCTCCAACGATGCAGCAGCCTGCGATGCCCACCTGAGAAGCGATCAGCACCCTTTTTCCGATAATCGTATCATGGCCTATCTGAATCTGGTTATCCAGCACTGAACCTTCGCCGATTACAGTAGAATCGGTTACTCCGCGGTCGATGGTACACATATTTCCGATCTGTACATCATTTTCAACCAACACATTCCCAACAGATATCAGCCGGTCGAATTTTCCGTTCACCTTTCTGTAGTAAAATGCTTCCCCGCCTAAAATGGTTCCGGCCTGAATCATCACATTGTCGCCGATAACCGTACGGTCACCAATCACCACATTCGGAAAGATATGGCAGTTTTTACCGATTTTCACATCATTCCCGATTACTACTGAGGAATGAATTTCTGTACCCTCACCTACCTCGGTATTATGCAGTTCTTCCTCAAAATTATTGATTTTGGTGAAGTGGGTGTTAATCAGATTAAAATCCCGGAAAGGATCTTCGGATATCAGCAACGCTTTCCCTTCAGGACAAGAAACTTCTTTGTCGATTAAAATAACGGTAGCTGCCGAAGTAAGGGCACTGTCGTAATATTTCGGATGATTCACGAAAACGATATCGCCCGGACTCACCCTGTGTATTTCGTTGGTACCGTACACAGGAAAATCAGCTTCACCAATGTATTTTGCACCAATCAGTTCTGCAATATCGTTCAGTTTCTGCGGTTTATTGAACTTCATTTGGTCTTAATTTAAATAAAAAGTGGAATTCTACAGGAAAAAAAAGCAGGAACTTTTAAAATTCCCGCTTTACGATATTACTCTTTTACTCTTTCCAGATAGCTTCCGTCTTCGGTGTTCACTTTTATTTTGTCGCCTGCTTCAATAAACAGGGGAACCATCACTCTCGCACCGGTTTCCACGATGGCGTTTTTCAGTGCATTGGTAGCCGTATTTCCTTTTACACCGGGATCAGCTTCAATAACATCCAAATAAACTGTTGGCGGAATTTCTGCAGAAAGCGGCGTTTCATCTGCTTCTTTCAGGATGATGGTCACTTCTTCTCCGGCTTTCATGAACTGCGCGTTTTCAATCATCTCTTTATTGAGATAAATTTGAGAAAAATCGTCGTTATTCATGAAGTGAAAACCATTTTCGTCATCATAAAGATACTGGAATTTTCTGGTGGTAACCTTTACTTCATCTATTTTATGACCAGCCGAAAAGGTATTGTCGAGAACTTTTCCGTTGGTTACTGATTTCAGTTTTGTACGCACAAAAGCCGGTCCTTTACCGGGCTTAACATGCAGAAATTCAATTACTTTGTAAATATCATTACTGTACTCAATGCACATGCCTTTTTTGATATCGTTGCTTGTAGCCATTTATTTGGGTGCTTAGTTAAAATATTATTTTGATTGATAGATTTTGATTTCAGTAAGTTTCTGCAAACCAACCGCAGGAAGATTTACATTGGGAGGCAAATAATGAATATCGTTGTTGATTTCAAAATTGCGCGGCTGGAACGGATTGAAATTCCGGTCATTACGGTTCAGCATGGACGCGTTGATTCTGATATCGGACGGATACGGACCGGTGAAATTTCCGGTTTGAAATTTCTCTTTCGCACTGACCAAAATTTCTTGTGCATTGTTTACTGCAACAGAATCCTGCACTTTCTTTTCGTAGAAAGTAACTTTCTGTGCACTGAACGCAGAAGAAATCATGATGAATACCAGTGAAAAAAAGGCCTGCTTCCTCATTTACATTTACTCTTTTCCCGTACCGTAACCTTTTACGATTCCACGTGGTGAATTTTTGATGAATTCCAAAATTTCATCGCGCTCCGCAGTTGGCAGCATTTCTTTTTCGATTAGCTGAACAGCTTGGGAAACATTGAGTTTCATCTGAAAAAGATAGCGGTAAATCTTCTGGATTTCAAATATTTTCTCGTTGCTGAAACCGCGTCTGCGCAGACCTACGGAATTTATTCCTGCGTAAGACATCGGTTCACGTGCTACTTTAATATAAGACGGAATATCTTTTCGAACGAGTGTTCCTCCGGAAATCATCACGTGCTTTCCTACTTTACCGAACTGGTGTACAGCTGAAAGTCCGCCCATAATAGAATAATCACCGATCTCAACATGGCCTGCGATTCCGCAACCGTTAACAATAATGACATTGTTACCGATGATACAGTCGTGCGCAATATGCGAAGTAGCCATGATCAGGCATTCATTTCCAATTTTCGTGTATCCTAAAGC
>JAEWOM010000154.1 GCA_023399675.1 Bacteroidota bacterium | reverse complement strand
CCGTAGCACTGGAACTGGGCTCCAGAAACATACGCTGCAACGCAATTGCACCCGGATTTATTGAAACTGAAATGACGGCGGCACTCGATCAGAAAGTGATTGAGCAGTGGAGAGATGATGTTCCGATGAAGAGGGGAGGCGTTCCGGAGGATGTTGCCAACGCTTGTGTTTTTCTGGGCAGTGATCTGTCCGGCTACATCACCGGGCAGGTTCTCAATGTTTGCGGTGGCCTCTTGACGTAAGGTAAAATTAGAAATAAACAGAACAGGGCTTTTTATAAAGCCTTTTTTTATGATACATATTGAAGAACACACCTTTCTTAATCCGCTTTTCATTTTCGCAATGGAGAGCGAAGCCGGAAACAGTTTTGATGATGTAAACACCGTTTTCACCGGTCTCGGAAAAATTAATGCCGGATATCATCTGCTAAAGGCAATTTCGAGATTTTCGCCTGATATTATTGTAAATCTCGGAACCGCAGGAAGCAGTTTTTTTGCAAGAGGCGAACTGGTTTGCTGCACGAATTTCATACAGCGTGATATGGATGTTAGTTCCTTGGGATTCAGTGCGTTCCAAACGCCTTTTGAGAGTATACCGATTGTGCTGACTAACGGCATTGCATTGCCGGGATTTTCGCAGGGCACATGTGGATCAGGAGATAATTTCGAAGTCGGTCACAAAACCGATGCATATAATGTGATTGATATGGAAGGTTACGCGCTCGCGAAAGTTGCTTTGCTCGAAAATATTCCCTTCATCTCACTAAAATTCATTAGCGACGGTGCCGATGACAGCGCCGCAAGCGACTGGACTGAATCTGTGAAGCTTGCAGCGCAAAAACTGCGTTCGGCAATCGATCGGTTTATGACCAAAGTTGACGGATAATCAATCCGAAAATATCTGATTCTCCTGTTCCTGAACTCGGATAAAAGTTGTCCTTTTGGAAAGTTCGCGCAGCTCGGATGCTCCTACATATGTACAGGTTGAACGTACGCCTCCGAGAATATCCTTTACAGTTTCAGCTACAGGTCCTCTGCATGGTACTTTCACCGTTTTACCTTCCGAAGCACGGTAATCGGCTACACCACCTGAATGTTTATCCATCGCAGTTGTAGAACTCATCCCGTAAAAAAGCATGAATTTTTCGGAATTTTCCGTGATAATTTCTCCACCACTTTCATCATGGCCGGACAGCATTCCGCCCAGCATCACAAAATCTGCACCGCCACCGAATGCTTTTGAAACATCTCCGGGCACTTTGCAGCCGCCATCACCAATGATATGGCCTCTAAGGCCGTGGGCAGCATCGGCACACTCAATAATTGCTGAAAGCTGCGGATAACCTACACCGGTTTTTACACGGGTAGTACATACAGAGCCCGGACCTATCCCGACTTTAATGATATCCGCGCCGGCAAGTATCAGTTCTTCCACCATCTCGCCGGTAACGACATTTCCTGCAATGATGGTTTTATCCGGATACTGATCGCGGGTTTTTTTCACAAAATCAACAAAATGTTCCGAGTAACCGTTTGCAATGTCTATACACAGGAATTTTATTTCTGGATTTGCGGTTATTATTTTCCTGATTTTTTCCTCATCGGAGTTGCTTGTTCCCGTGCTGAGAGCGATATGATTAAAAAAATCACCTTTGCGGTTTTCAAGAAATGAAGACCAATTTTCTACGGAATAGTGTTTATGGACCGCAGTCATCATTTTTTCTTTTGCCAGTGCCTCCGCCATTTCGAAAGTTCCGACAGTATCCATATTTGCGGCAATGACCGGAACACCCGTCCAGGAGTAACCTGAGTTCCGGAAATGGAAGGTTCTCTGTAAATTAACCTGAGATCTCGATTTTAGTGTGGATCTTTTTGGCCTGAACATTACGTCTTTAAAGCCCAGTTTGATATCGTATTCTATTCGCATTTTATTTTCAGGGTAGAAGTGTTAATCAGTGTACGTTCAGCTTCTTGAGACCGTTTTCAACAGCAGAAAGTGCTTCAGAACGGAGTTCAGGATTTCCTTTGTCGAGTTTTTTAAGAATCAGCCGAACTTCACTCAGGTAAACTTGTGCAAAAGATCTGTCCTGATCAACGATTTCAAGTGTATTGTCGAGAATGTCCGCGTATTTTATTGTCTGAGAATCAGCGGACGTTTTTTCAAGCCGGTTCAGTTCTTTGGATTTACGCGTTCTTCTGTTGAGCTTAGGGTATGCAGATTTCACATAAACATCGCTCAGTTCAACTACCAGATCGACTGTTCTGCGTGCTTCTGCCTCGTTCATCTGCGTTTTCAGAAACCGATGCATTTCTTCCTCTGTTACGGGCGTATCTTCCAGAACATCATGAAGCAGTGCAGCCGCGAGTATCGTTTTATCTGCTGTGATGGTGCTTAATTTTTCCATCACTCTTACCGGATGCACCATGTAGCGGTCCGGCGCATATTTTCTCATCTGCTCGCCGTGCGCTTCATCTCCAAAATCTGTAATTTTTGCCAGTAAATCGTCCATTTTTTATTTTACGTAAACCGTTCAAACACCATTCCAATGAAGTCGTTTTTGCTTAAACCTTACCGCTGATCCTGTTCCATCATCATCTGTTTGAATTTTCCTTTACTTTTTCTTATCCGGCAACTTACGACTTTGTATTCCGGACACATCGCTTCCGAACAGTGTTCATCGCTGGTGATGATGTTCAGCATTATTTCAGGGAAATGGAAGGTAGAACTGAGTATTCCAGGTTTTACCTCGTCGGTTACTTTTGCTTTGATGTCCACTTTGCCGCGTGGCGATTCCACACAGACAAAATCACCGTCGAGAATTCCTTCTTTGGCTGCATCTTCCGGACTGATCAGCAATACATCTTCTTTCAGAATGTCTACATTGCCGGTTCTTCTGGTCATTGTTCCGCAGTTATAATGTTCCAGTTCACGGTTGGTCGTGATGATGTAAGGATAATCTTTACCGTGTTTCAGTATTTCGTTACTTTCTTTAAAATCGATAAAACTGAATTTCCCTTTCCCACGTTTGAATTCATCGATATGGAGCATTTTGGTATCGCTTCCGTCCGGTCTTACCGGCCATTGCAGTCCGCTCTTACCGAGGTTTTCCCAGGTAACACCAGCAAAGAACGGAACAATCTGAGAGATTTCTTCGAGCATTCCCTCGGGAGTATAATCCGGCTGGGGATAGCCAAGACGGTTCATCATTTCCACCAGGATTTGTCCGTCGGTTTTGGTGCCTTCGAGGGGCTCTACAATTTTTTGAACCTTCTGGATCCGTCTTTCGCCGTTGGTAAAAGTTCCGTTTTTCTCAAGAAATGATGCAGCAGGGAGAATTACCGTTGCGCGGCTCGCTGTTTCTGTCATAAACAGTTCCTGTACAACGAGTAAATCAAGACTGTCCAGAGCATCGCGGACTTTTTGTGTATTCGGATCGGTCTGTACAACATCTTCGCCGATGATCCAGAGTGCTTTCAGTTTACCGTTGATTGCGGCCTCAAACATCTCCGGAATTTTGTAACCGACGTGAGATGGAACCGCATTTTTATAGAATAAACTATACTTTTCGTTGATAGCAGAATCGGTAACGTCGAGGTAGCCTGCGCCCTGATGCGGCTGACAGCCCATATCTGCTGCACCCTGAACATTATTCTGCCCGCGTAACGGATTAACACCGGCTCCTTTCTTACCAATATTTCCGGTAATCATCGCTAAATCTGCAATGAGTTGCACCGTAAATGTACCCTGCATCTGTTCGGTGGCGCCCAGTCCGTGAAATTCCATCGCAGCTTTCGCTTTTGCGTATGCAACAGATGCTTCTTTTACCAAATCTCGCGGTACACCGGTAATTTGTTCCAGTTCAGCAATATTCAGCTGAAGAATTTCCTTTTTCATTTCTTCGTATCCTTCTGTACGTGTTCTGATGAATTCTTCGTCTTCCAGGTTTTCAGAAATGATATAATACAGCATCATATTCAGCAGTGCTACGTTTGTTCCGGGTCTTAGCTGAAGATGGTATTTTGCGTACTTTGTTAGTTCGATTTTGCGCGGATCAATCACGATTCCCGTCACGCCTTTCATCATGCGCTGTTTAATTCGGGCACCTGTTACCGGGTGAGCAGCCGTAGGATTTGCACCGATTACCAGAATACAGTCGGTATAAGCCAGATCTTCAATAGAATTTGTTGCAGCTCCTGTTCCGAAAGCACGCTGCATCCCCAAAGCTGTAGGAGAGTGGCAGACACGGGCACAGCAGTCGATATTATTGGTACCGATTACTGCGCGCATCATTTTCTGCATCAGATAATTTTCTTCATTCGGAGTTCTCGCTGAAGAAACACCGGCAATGGCATCGGGGCCATAGGTAGTTTTTATAGCTGAAAGTTTGTCTGCAATAAAATCAAATGCTTCATCCCAGGTCGCAGATTCGAAAGTGCCGTTTCTTTTAATGAGCGGCGTTCGCAGTCTGTCCGGGTGATTGTAAAAGCGGAATGCATATCTGCCTTTCAGACAGGTGTGTCCGAGATTTGCTTCGGCATCGTACGGCGCGGTGATCGAGATGATTTCCTGCCCTTTGGAAGAAACTTCAAGATTGCAGCCGACACCGCAATAGGTACAGATGGTACGCGTAATTTTTTCCGGAACGGTTTTATCCAGTTGAAAAATGTCTGTGATTGCATCCGTAGGACATGTCTGTGAACATGCACCGCAGCTCACGCAGTCACTTTCCATAAAACTAACATCAATGCCTTTTATGATGTGTGCATCATGACCGCGACCGGCCATATTCAGAACCATTTGGCCCTGAACTTCGTCACATGCCCGAACACATCTGAAACAGTTGATGCACAAATTCAGGTTGGAGCGCATATACGGATGAGAGGTGTCTTCTGAAAATATTTTTCTGCGGGAGTTTTTGTAACGTACTTCTGTAAGACCAATCTTCCGTACAACTTTTTCCATTTCGGAAGGCCTGTCGCTATATGTAAACCGGCTATCTTCAGGCAGATCGGAAAGAACCAGCTCCAGGATATTTTTACGCAGTTTCTGAATATTCTCGGTATCAGGATAGATGTAAATATTTTCGGTTATCGGTGCATGACAGGAGGCCATGGCTCTGGTTTTACCGTTTTCCTCAAGCGCAACATCCACACAGCAAATCCTGCACGATCCGAAAGGTTCGAGATTCGGGGCATCACAAAGCGTCGGAACACTCTGCTGTCCCAGATTTCTGCGTATAAAGGAGAGCATTGTTTCTCCTTCTGCAAAGGGATAGGGCTGGTTGTTGATGAATGCTGTCTTGTTCATATCTGATTTTTGGTTCCGTGCGTTTGCTCCGCAGTTCGTTTTCTATATTCTATGACTCGGCAGTCGCCATGTGTTTTTTTACCAGATCCTGCTGTATGGTATGCGGTACAAGCTGATAACCGGTAAGTTTCATGGTGAATTTCGCTTTCCCGCCGGTGATGGATCGCAGCGTAGAACCATAATCGTCGAGTTCTGCAAGCGGAACATCAGCCATAATTTTTTGATAATGTCCTTCGGAATCCATACCGGAAATCATGGCACGTCTCGACTGCAGATCGCCCATAACGTCGCCGGTGGAATCATCGGGGCAAAGTATTTCGACATGATAAACGGGTTCCAGCAATTGCGGACTGGCGTTGTGGAAAGCTTCTTTGAATGCGCCGGAAGCTGCAAGCTGAAAAGAAATGTCGTTACTGTCCACACTGTGCATTTTCCCGTCGAAAACAGACACCCGAATGTTCTGGCAGGGAGATCCGGTGAGCGGTCCGTTCTTCATCTGCTGCATAATTCCCTTCTTAATGGCGCCGATATATCGGTTATCAATGGCACCACCGACGATACACCAGTAAAAAGCCAGTTTACCGCCCCACGGAAGTTCTTCAATTTCATGCTGCCGGATGTTCAGACCTTTTGGTTCTTCCATGCCGTCGTAATAATTTTCCACGCGCATCTGAATTTCTGCAAACTGACCTGCACCTCCGGATTGCTTTTTATGTCTGTATTCTGCATCCGCTTTTCCGGTGATCGTTTCACGGTAGGAAACTTTCGGGTTTTTCATCAGCATTTTAACACCAAATTCCCGTTCCAGTCGCTGCTGTATCAGGTCGATATGCAATTGTCCCTGTCCTCCCATTACTGCTTCATGGGTTTCCCGGTCAATATCCACCGTGATGGTCGGGTCTTCTTCCTGAATTTTGTGCAGTGCCGCGAAAAGTTTTTCTGTATGTGCTGAATTTTCTGCAAAAACTGCTTTCCGGATTCTGCTTTCCGGATACTCAATGGGCTCCACTTTGCGTTCCGCGCCTTTTGTATGGAGTGTCGTGTTGGTATGGCCCGACTTCAGTTTTACGGTTACACCCAAATCGCCTGCCTGAAGTTCATTAACAGGTTTACGGTCTTTGCCTTCAGCAACGAAAATCTGGGAAATACGTTCCGTTTCTCCTGTGTCGGCATTGACTAATTCGTCACCGGTACGCAAAACTCCGGAAATGACCTTGAAGTAGGAAATCATCCCAACCTGCGGTTCAGAAGCGGTTTTATAGATAAAAAGTGTTGTTTTGTCATCTTCGCTGCAGGATAATTCTTCACCATTCGCAAGCGTTGACGCCGGTCGGTCTGCAGGTGATGGTGCGATATCATCTATGAAACCCATCAGCCTACCCGATCCAATATCGTTGAGACCTGAAGCTACAAAAACCGGGAAAAACTGCTGATGTGCGAGCGCAATCGTAATTCCTTTCGCAAGCTCTTCTTCGCTCAGGTTTCCTTCCTCGAAATATTTTTCCATTAATCCGTCTTCATTTTCTGCGGCAATTTCAACCAGGGCATTATGCATCTCATCTGCTCGGGCCTTTTCCGATTCAGGAATCGGTTTTTTTTCCGGTTTACCGCCTCCTTTCGGAAATTCGTACATCACCATGCGCAGGACATCGATAATCTGTGAAAAATTTTCACCGGATGACAGCGGATACTGCAAAGGGAGCAGTTTACTGCCAAATCTTTCTTTAGCCTGTTCCAGCGTCTTGTCGTAATCCGCTTTGGGATGATCCAACTGATTGATTACGAAAATCGCCGGCGTTTTATATTTCTCGATATGTTCCCAAACTATTTCAGTTCCAACTTCAACACCGGCTGCAGCATTCAAGACCACGATAGCCGTATCTGCAACTTTCAGCGATGAAATCACTTCACCAACGAAATCATCGAACCCCGGAGTATCCAGCACATTGATTTTATTGTTTTTCCAGTTTACGTACATCTGGTGCGAATAGATAGTGTTTTCCCTTTCATGTTCCAGATCGGTGTTGTCGCTGACGGTGTTGTGTCCTTCAACGGTTCCGCGGCGGCTGATAACGCCTCCTTCGTAAAGCATGGTTTCAATAAGGGTTGTTTTGCCGGATCCGGAATGTCCCAGCAGAACCACGTTCCGCAAATCTTGTGTTTTGGTACTCATATCTTGTGAGAATTAGAAATAATAATCAGTTGAGAGAAATAAACAGCGTAGCTGAATATTCAGAAAACTAAAGTTACAAAAAAAATTAAACGGAAATTTTCATCAGAAAACATTTTCTGTGATGAACCTTCATTCCATGTTTTTTAATGGAAATATTCTGAGAGTTCAGCGCCGAAATACTGTAATGCATTTCTTGCCGGCAGCGGAATTCCACCGCCATGTGCGCATAATGAGCCCTGCTGAAGCGTTACAAGCAGATCATCGAAAAGATCTTTGGAAACCGGCCTGTTTTCATAAGCTGCACCGTGCAGCATTTCGTGCGCTTTCTTTGTCCCGAGTCTGCACGGAAAACATTTACCACAACTTTCGAACGCTGCAAAGTCGAAAAGATGCTCGAGATAACGGATCATCGGAAAATTCTGCGGGATACAAATTATTGAGGCATGCCCCAGTAAGAAACCGGCTGTCGCAAAACTTTCAAAATCAATGGTAAGATCCGGAATTTTTTCCACAGGAATAATGCCTCCCAAAGGACCTCCGATGTGCAGCGCTTTTACCGGAACGGCAAATCCTCCTCCAAATTCTTCCACGACCACATTGAGCGGTGTTCCCATTTCCACTTCAACGA
>JAEWOM010000021.1 GCA_023399675.1 Bacteroidota bacterium | reverse complement strand
CCGTAGCGCCGATGACCATTCAGCAGTTCGGCAATTCGTCGGTTGCCACAATTCCGACCATGCTGGATCTGATAAAAAAAGGCGAATTGGAAGGCCATGAATTTGAAGATGAAGGCAATGTCGTCTTCGCTTCAGTCGGAGCTGGGATGAACATCAATGCAGTTGTCTACCGGTTTCACTGATTAATATAAAAAACAACACTCCGAAAGCACAAAAAAGTTTGTGCTTTTTTATTTAAACACATGCAGCGATTTTTCTTAATATTCACGGCAATCATTTTCCTGCTGGAATTTTATGTTTACCAGGCTTTAAAAACACTTACTTCAAACAACTGGATCAGAATCGGATACTGGGTTGTAAACCTTGCCATTTACGCTTTTGTAGTGTACGAACTGCTCAATTTCAGAAGAGATTCCGGAAATCATCACCGTGTCAACATTATCGCAACAGTTTTCTTGGCGTTTATTCTGCCGAAGATTTTCATTGCGCTGTTTCTTTTTATTGAAGATATCACTCGATTTGTTCGGTACCTGATCGGTTATTTCTCCAACAGTGAAGGTCATCTTCCTTCGCGGAGAAAGTTCATTTCAACTTTGGGATTCGGAATTGCTGGGATTTTTTCAGCATTGATTCTGGACGGCGTTGCATTCGGGAAATACCGTCATTATATCCGAAATGTAAAAATCAAAATTCCGGGGCTGCCGAAAAGTTTCCGCGGATATAAAATCGCACAGTTTTCCGATTTGCATGCAGGAAGTTTTCAGGATCCGATGAAAATGAAACATGCTTTCGATCTGATAAACGAGCAGAAGCCCGATTTAATCCTGTTCACAGGAGACGCTGTAAATAATTTCGCGAGCGAACTGAACGGCTTTATTCCTTTATTGGCAAGCCTGAAAGCGACCGACGGAAAATATTCTGTTCTGGGAAATCACGATTACGGCAGTTACGCAAAATGGGAATCGGAAGCTGAGCACCGCGAAAATGTTCCGAACATTATCAGAAACTTTGCAGAAGGTGGTTTCAAAATGCTCATGAATGAACATGTTTCGATTGAAAAGAACGGCGAGAAATTCTATCTCATCGGCGTTGAAAACTGGGGACTTCCCCCTTTTCCGCAATATGGAAATATCGATAAAGCAACCAACGGAATCCCGCCTGAAGCTACGAAAATGCTGATGAGCCACGATCCTACTCATTTTGATGCAGTAGTGAAGAAACATCCGGCGAATATTCATTTAACCATTTCAGGACACACACATGGAATGCAGTTTGGTCTCAATCTGAAAAACATCAAATGGAGCCCGGTTCAGTACCGATATGAAAAATGGGCCGATCTGTATGAAAGTGAAGGAAAATACCTCTACGTGAACCGCGGATTTGGTGTTATCGGATTTCCGGGCCGCGTCGGAATGCATCCTGAAATTACCGTTTTTGAACTTTCCTAAAAAATATAATCTTTCATTCTGGAAGTGGCATGTTCATTATTATTCACCCATGAAAGAAAAGCCTCTAATTTGTCCTCCATTTTTTTACCGGAATTATATCTTCGATAAAACGGAAGACTGAACGGATAGGTTTCGAGATCGGTAAACTGGAACGTATTCAGGTAAATAAGCACAAATTCCTCATTTTTCAGTGTTTCCGCCACCATTCCCTGATAATATGTCATCGGAATCATCTGAAATACGAAATCATTATAAGGAAGCTGGGAATAGGGAGAAATACTTTCCGGAACGATGCTTAAACCGTCAACTTCGCTGATTGTCGTATCGCGGACCAGGTGCTTGAACGGAAAAAGAATACTGGCATTTTCTATATTCGAAACATAATTAAACGACATCTCCTTCAGCGCATCAATATCTACAGCTTTCTCCTTCTGCCGGATACCGCGAATCTGTTTTTCGATCTGATCTTCCGTTTTCAGCTTCACTTTCTCAATTTCAGAGAATTCTGATTGTTCAAAGTAAAAAGCAACTTCGTGCCCTTCGGAAACAATCGCTTTTATCAGTTCCGGATGATTATCAGCTAAAATAATGTCTACAAAGAACGTGCAGCGTATGTCATGCTTCTCTAAAATCCTGATTACTGATTTGGTATTCTGAACAGTAATTGCTGAACGTTCTATATCCGAAAAAACGCGCCCGTTTTTTAAAGGTGCAGTAGAATTCAGTACATTGAACGTCAGTAAAATCATTTAAAGTAAAATATAAATAAAATCTGCAATAAACTATATTACAGATTTTTAAATTTTTTATTTAAAGTTAATTCTAAGAACTTTGAAGTTTAACTTTAAGGTTTTTCAACATGTCTTTCGTCATCGCTGTAATATCGAAATCATAGCTCAGTCCCCAATCCTTTTTCGCTACCGAATCATCGATGGAAGCCGGCCATGAATCTGCAATCTGCTGTCTGAAATCCGGTTGGTAATCAATAGCAAAATCCGGAATTACTCTCTTGATTTCTTCTGCCAGTTCTTTCGGCGTAAAACTCATTCCACCCAAATTATAGGAAGTGCGGACGGTAAGATTTTCTTTCGGAGTATCCATCAGTTTCAACGTTGCATTAATGGCGTCATCCATGTACAGCATCGGCATTGCGGTGTCTTCGGAAATAAAACTTGTGTACTTCCCTTCTTCCAGAGCTTCGTAATAAATTTCGACAGCATAGTCGGTTGTACCACCTCCGGCCGGAGTTTTCCACGAAATCAGCCCAGGATAACGGATGCTTCGAACATCTACACCATGTTTGTCGAAATAATATTCGCACCATTTTTCACCGGCAAGTTTAGAAATTCCGTAAACGGTTGTAGGGTTCAGTACCACGTCCTGCCCTACATCACGCTTCGGAATTCCTTTTCCAAAAACCGCGATGGAACTTGGCCAGAATATTTTTTGGAGCAGTCCTTCACGCGCCATTTCACAAAAGTTAATCAGCGGCTCAACGTTGAGTTTCCAGGCAAAAAGCGGCTGCTTTTCAGAGGTTCCGGAAAGCAGTGATGCCAGATGATACACGGTGGTAATTTCGTAATCTTTAACAATTTGCCTTACCAGCTGCGTATTGGTAACATCCATGCGCTCGTAATATTTGGCTTTCGTCATTTTTTTGTCCCAACGGTCCAGGCCCGACGCCACAACGTTTTCCTCTCCATGAATTTCAATCAGCTTATTGGTAAGCTCTGTACCAATTTGTCCCAAGGCTCCTGTTATCAGTATTTTTTCCGTCGTTGAACTCATTTTTTTCTGTTAAAAATATTTGACCAAAAATAATAAAAAATAAACTCTGCCGAAACATGACATCATCACTTCTCCTTGCTTTTTCTGTGAGCAACCGGTTAGATTTAGTACTTTTAGATTCTTAATTTCAAATCAAAATGATTTCACGCTTTTTCAGTCTGTTTTTTCTGAGCTTTTTTGTTTTTTCGTTGGGTCAAAAATCTGATCTTGAAAAAATTACGTGTGGAAATGCTGAAGCCATAATCGGTTTTTTAGCTTCTGATGCGGTTGAAGGCCGCGAAGCCGGAAGCAAAGGCGGAACAATTGCAGCGGAATATATTATTTCAAAACTAAAAGAAGCTGGGATTGAACCACTGGAAAAATCCTATCTGCAACCTTTTGAAGCCGTTCAGCGCGTATCAGGAAAGAACTTGAGATGGCAATCGACAGCCGATTCGGTTTCCGCAGTAAAATCCGAAAAACTGTACCGTTCACTTCAAATGAATAATATTCTGAGTGTTATTCCGGGAAAACGGACAGACGAATTCGTGATTGTCGGTGCACACTATGACCATTTAGGTATAGATGATAGACTTTCCGGAGACCAGATTTTCAACGGTGCCGATGATAATGCTTCGGGCGTTTCAGATGTTCTGCAGATTGCCAAAACCATGGCAGAAACGAATCAAAAACCGCTGCGAACGGTGATTTTTGCTTTTTGGGACGGCGAAGAAAAAGGTCTTTTAGGTTCGGAAAATTTTGTGGGACAGTTTCCGCAAATCAACAAAGTGAAGAGTTACCTGAATTTCGATATGATTGGCCGCAACAACAGTGAAGATCAACCTGAGGATGTTGTTTTCTTCTACACCGCGAAAAACAAAGATTTTGAAAACTGGCTTCGTTCCGATATCAAAAAATACCATCTGAAATTAAAACCCGATTACCATGCATGGGACAATCCGGTTGGCGGAAGTGACAACAGTTCTTTTGCACAGGCCGGAATTCCGATTCTATGGTATCACACGGACGGACATCCGGATTAAACCAAGCGACACGCCTGAAAAAATCAACTGGGAAAAACTCATCAACATTACCAAAGCTGCCTATCTGAATGTTCTGAAAATGGCTAATGAAAAAGATTATTAATTCATAATTACTAAAATGAATCAATTTAAATTCAAAATCGTACTGCTTCTTCTTTTTGTAAATTTCGTTTCAGCGCAGTTCACCGGATTCAACACTGTGAAGGAAGTGCGCGTGAAAGACAAAGGTGTAGTGGTTTCCGCGCATCCTTTGGCGAGTGAAGCCGGCGCAAAAATCCTGAAAATGGGCGGAAATGCCTATGACGCAGCGGTTGCAACACAACTGGCTTTAGCGGTGGTTTATCCGCAGGCAGGAAATATCGGCGGCGGTGGTTTTTTGGTTGGTGTGAAAAATTACGGTGAAAAATTTACGATTGATTACCGCGAAACGGCTCCGGCAAAATCTTCCAAAGACATGTACATCGATGCGAAAGGAATTGCAGACACCGATCTGTCGCAAAACGGAAGGTTGGCTGTTGGAGTTCCGGGCTCTGTTGCCGGATTTTTCGAAACTTTGAAGCATTGTACACTTCCGATGAAGGATTTGATTCAGCCCTCAATCGACCTTGCTGAGCAGGGATTTGCGATTACCGAACGGGAAGCCAATCTGCTGAATTCTCTTCGCGAAAGTTTTCTGAAACATAATTCGTTGCCAACAGCTTTTGTAAAAAATGAAAAGTGGAAAGCCGGCGATTTATTAATTCAAAAGGAACTTGCAGAAACCCTTAAACGTATTCAGAAAGACGGCATGAAGGGATTCTACGAACGGAAAACCGCAGAACTGCTTACCAATGAAATGAAGCGCGGAAACGGGATTATCTCGCTTCAGGATTTGAAAAATTACAAAGCTGTTGTTAGAAAACCGATGGTCTTCAATTATAAAAATCATGAAATTGTTTCGATGCCACTGCCCTCTTCAGGCGGAATTCTTTTGGCGCAAATGCTGAAAATGAGCGGATTTGAAGATCTGGAAAAATTTCAGCACAATTCAACAAAAGCCGTACAGATTATGGTAGAAGCCGAACGCCGTGCTTTTGCCGACCGCGCTGAATATATGGGCGATCCCGGATTCATCACTGATGAAACTGCAATGCTGATTTCCGATGAATATCTGAAAAACCGATGGAAATCTTACAATCCGAATCAGGCAACTCCAAGTTCAGCTGTTGGAAAAATCATCAAAACGGCTTCAGAATCTACCGAAACAACGCATATTTCGGTTCTTGATAAAGACGGAAACGCTGCTTCCGTCACCACCACGCTCAACGGACTGTACGGCAGTAAAGTTGTGGTTGCCGGCGCCGGATTTTTCCTGAATAACGAAATGGACGATTTCTCCATCAAGCCGGGCGTACCGAATATGTTTGGTGCGGTGGGCGGAGAAGCCAATAAAATTGAGCCCGGAAAAAGAATGTTGTCTTCGATGACGCCGACAATTGTTCTGAAAAACGGAAAACCGTTTATGGTTGTGGGAACGCCGGGTGGAACCACGATTCCGACCTCCGTTTACCAAAGTATTGTGAACGTAATTGATTTCAAACTTTCTCCGAATATGGTGATTAATGCACCAAAATTCCATCATCAGTGGCTGCCGGAAACCGTGTCTGTTGAAAAAAATTTTCCCGAAACCACCATTTCAGATCTTGAAAAAATGGGCTATAAAATTCAAAGAATTTCCGCAATTGGACGAACAGAAATGATCATCATCGATGAAAACGGAACCATAATTGGAGTTGCTGACGGACGCGGAGAAGATTCCGTTGCAGTGGAATAATCAGACCAAAATTTTCAAACTTTTAGGAAGCACTTTCACTCTCACGGGCGATTCAATCTTTTTGAAATCGCCGTCGATATGCCAGTTTTTGCTGTTTACTTCAAACTCAATTTCGGGAACGGACAAATAGGTGAGATAATCGTCGTCTTTCAGTTTTTTGGTGAACATTTTCAGTGCAAAGAGCAGCGAATAATACAGCGGAAATTTTTTCACCAAAACCACTTCGAGCAAGCCGTCGCTTTTGCTGGCGTGCGGTGCGATGTACGCGTTGTTCCCGAACTGGCGCGTGTTGGCAATGTTCAGCATCAGATATCTTCCGTTATGGATCTTATATTTCTCATCAAAAAATTTCACCTTAATCGGTTTATACTGGAAGAAAGTCTGAATCGAAACTTTGATGTAATTTTTAAATCCGCGCGAAGTTTTCTCAAATTCTTTCACCACTTTTCCGTCGAAACCGACACCGGAAACGTTGATGGAC
>JAEWOM010000190.1 GCA_023399675.1 Bacteroidota bacterium | reverse complement strand
AATCTGTACATCGTAGGAAGCGGTGATCCAACGCTTGGAACCGGAAAAGCCGGAGCAAGCACATACAGCAGTATCGTAAAAGATTTCGGCTATGCACTTGCAGAGCAGGGCATCAAGAAAGTAACCGGAAATATTTATGTGCAGACAGCTGTTTTCAAAGAAAATAACTTAGCCAGTCTTCCTGCAAATATTGTATGGATGGAGCAGAAGCATTACTATCTGCCGGTGGGAACTACAATGAACATCAACCCTGCGAATGAAAGGCTGATTGCAAAAAAGAACAATCCTTTCCAGGATTCGAAGAACTTCTACTACGTATCACCCTACATCAAGCAGATCGTATATGCTGATAAATTCGAAGGCGGTTCTTTCACTACTAAAATTGCAGATGCACCTTATTCCCTTGCAAATGCACTGAGAACTTCCCTGATTAAAAGTGGAATTCCGGTAATCGGGAAAGTGGAAGGTAAAATGGTTGACCTTTCCCCGGAAAAAAGAAAAGTGGTAACGGCGTACAAAAGTCCGGCACTTGCAGATATCGTTATCGACACCAACCAAAGAAGTGACAATGCACTGTCTGAAGCGATGCTGAGAATGCTTGGTTTCCAGAAAAACGGCGACCAGACTCTAGATTCAGGAAGAAGAGCTGTTCTGGACCATCTGAATGAAATAGGTTTTGATGTTCAGGGACTTTCGTACATGGACGGTAGCGGTCTTTCGAGAAGTAATATGGTAACACCGATTGCACAGGTGAAATTCCTGACCGATCTGATGAATGAAAAATATTACAAAACATTTTTCGAATCGTTACCGATTGCAGGACAAACCGGAACACTGAAGAAATCATTCGCAGGAGCAGGTAACGGTCAGATTTTCGCAAAAACCGGTACACTGAACAAAGTGAAAACACTCGCCGGATTTGTGAAAACAAACACAGGTCGTACGCTTGCCTTTTCACTGATGGTGAACAACTATTCAGGGTCTGTTGATCAGGTAAAAAACAGAATGGAGAAAATTCTTGCTCCGACACTGGAACTGTAAATTTTAAACAGAATTCATAAAAACCTTTCATCTTTTCGGTGAAAGGTTTTCTTTTCTTCAACCTTTGTATATTTGAAATATGAAAAAGATCTCCTCACTTATACTGATCGTTCTTTTTGGAGCACTTTCCGCCCAGGATGTGATACACAGGCACACAGGTGTACTACAGAAAGAACAACATGTCTATCACAAGATGGATGCCGGAAATGTCAATCCGAATACGCTGAATTATGATTTGCGTTACCAGAGAATGGACCTGGAACTTAACCCGGCACAAAGCATGGTTACCGGTTCGGTTACTTCGCATTTTATTCCGAATCAAAGTATGAACTCGATCTATTTTGACCTGAGTCATGTTATACCGGTTTCGCAGGTTCTTTATCACGGTGTTAGCATTCCTTTTCAACAGTTGCCTACAAAAGAGCTTCGCATTGATTTCGTTTCACCGCGTCCCGCAAATGTGCTGGATTCACTCACAATTCATTATGCTGGAGCGCCGGACCTGACGTACAACGCATTGAAAACCAGTATGCAGAACGGTGTACCGATTATGGCATCCCTCAATGAACCTTACGGTGCACAGGATTGGTTTCCAACAAAGCAGAGTCTGAACGACAAAATTGAAAAATTTGATTTCAAAATCATTACGCCTGATGCATTCAGTGTGGCAGCGAATGGTATGCTGATGTCTGAAACAGCAATGCCGAATAACAGAAAATTAACTTTCTGGCGGACGAACTATCCGATGACAGCCTACCTGGCAGCCGTTGCGATAACGAATTTCACTAAACTGAATGATGTAATCGGTAATCCGCCGATGCCTTTTGTTAATTACGTTTATCCGACAACCGCAGCTGATCCTGCAAAAATGGCCAATATTGAATGGACCAAGCAGGCGATGGTTACTTTTGAAAATTATTTCGGCACCTATCCGTTCAGAAACGAGAAATACGGTCACATGGAATTCGATTATGGCGGAACCTGCATGGAGCATCAGACGATGAGTTCGATGAGCAGCTGGGGAAGAGGAGTTATCGCTCATGAACTGGCGCACCAGTGGTTTGGCGATAAAGTGACCTGTAAAACCTGGAATGACATCTGGATCAATGAGGGATTTGCCGTTTTCGGGGAACATTTGGCGTATGAGAAAATCATGCTGACGCCCACGGCTTTTCTGCAGTATCTGGAAAGTCAGAAAGATTACATAACGAGTGTTAACGACGGCAGTACTTATGTTCCGACGGCATCTTTAACGAATGTCGGCAGAATTTTCCATGGCCGGCTGACGTATGCAAAAGGCGGATATCTGCTCAGAATGATTAAATGGATGGTAACAGATCCCGTTTTTTATCAGGCGCTGCAGCAATTCCATCAGCGTGCACATCTTGCCTATAATTATGCTTCTGTGGACGATTTTAAAACTTCAATCCTGCAGTCAACCGGACGTGATCTTACCGAATTTTTCAATGACTGGTATTACAACCAGGGGCATCCGACCTACAATATCACCTGGAACCAGCTTTCGAACCAAAGCATCGCTTTTCGCGTAAACCAATCGCAAAGCCATCCGTCCGTATCTTATTTTGATATGAATTTGCCTATTCGCGTAAACGGTACCAATGGCGAAGTGGCATACTTTGCGCCATACAACACGGTAAACAACGAATATTTCGTTTTTCCGCTGAACTTCACGGTTGCATCTGTAGATTTTAACTACGAATACCAAATTCTGGAAAAGAATTCAACCATGATCAGGGATCTCACGATGAATGTAGCCGAAACGAGTTCGGATGAATTCGCTGTCTATCCTGTACCTGCAACAGAAATTCTGCATATCAAAGGAATCAGCAGAACAGCACCGTACAGAATTTTCAGTATGGATGGCCGACTGGTGAAAAAAGGTGAATATCAACCTGAAACAGCTATCCCGGTTTCCGACCTTGTAAAAGGAACTTACATCATCGTTATAGAAGATAAAAGTGTGAAATTTACCAGGAAATAAATCATAGAAAATACTACCTCCGGCCTTCAGTTTTGAAGGCTATTTTCATTAAATTCGCAAAAATCTCAAAAAAATAAAATTATGATTTCTGAGCAATATCTGCAAAACCTGAGAAGTGAACTTCAAAATATCGAAAACGACGGACTTTACAAAAGAGAACGCATAATCACTTCGCAGCAATCCGCTGAAATAGAAGCAAATGGAAAGAAGCTGCTGAATTTTTGTGCCAATAATTATCTGGGACTTTCCAATAATCCGGAAGTCATGAAAGCTTCGCAGGATATGATTGAAAGTCATGGCTACGGTATGTCATCGGTTCGTTTTATCTGTGGAACTCAGGATATTCATAAAGAACTGGAGGAGAAAATTTCCAAATTCGTCGGCATGGAAGATACCATTCTTTACGCTGCATGTTTCGATGCCAACGGTGGTGTTTTTGAACCGCTTTTTACCGATCAGGATGCTATTATTTCCGATGAACTGAACCATGCTTCGATTATCGATGGCGTACGTCTTTGCAAAGCTGCCCGTTACCGGTATAAAAATAACGATATGGCGGATCTTGAAGCACAGCTGATTGAAGCAAGCAAACAGAATCACCGTTTCAAAATCATCGTTACAGACGGAGTTTTCTCCATGGACGGAATTGTTGCCGACCTGAAAGGAGTTTGTGATCTTGCCGATAAATACGATGCATTGGTGATGGTTGACGATTCGCACGCAACCGGTTTCATCGGAAAAACCGGCCGTGGAACCCATGAAGCAAATGAAGTAATGGGTAGGGTAGATATCATCACCTCCACACTGGGAAAAGCGCTTGGTGGTGCACTTGGTGGATTCACATCCGGTAAGAAGGAAATCATCGATATGCTGAGACAGCGTTCCAGACCATACCTGTTCTCAAACTCACTGGCTCCGGGAATTGTAGGTGCTGCGATTAAAGTTCTTGACATGATTTCGGAAGATACCTCACGACGCGACCGTGTGATGGAAAATGCAGAATATTTCAGAACGGAAATGAAAGCCAAAGGATTCGATATTCCTGATGGTGATGCTGCAATTGTTCCGGTGATGCTTTACGATGCTCCTCTTTCACAGAAAATGGCAGAAAAACTGATGGATGAAGGAATTTATGTAATCGGTTTCTTCTATCCTGTGGTGCCGAAAGGCAAGGCGAGAATTCGTGTTCAGCTCTCCGCTGCACATACCAGAGAACAGCTGGACAAAGCCATCGCTGCATTCGAAAAAATAGGTAAGGAATTAGGAGTTATAAAATAAAAAGGATGAGCTTTAAAAGAATTTTAGGACTGTTTTTTATTTTTCTGGCTGTCACAGTTTTTGGCCAAAAAAGAGATACAGTGGTTATAGACCATGATGATGAGATTAAGATTGATGCGCTGCCGTATTACAATTTCGGTAAAGGAGTTGGAATGACGTCGCCCGACAGTCTCTTTCAAATGAACATCCGCTTCAGAATGCAGAACCGTCTTGAGGTATTCAACGATGACGGCGAAACTTCCTATGAAGCCATGATTCGCAGATTAAGGTTGCGTTTTGACGGGTATGTCGGTGACCCGCGGTTTCTCTATGCGATTCAGCTTTCATTTTCACCGAAAGATGTAGGCCCGCTTGAAGACGACGGAGCCCTGAACATTATACGTGATGCGATGATCTTTTACCAGCCGAACAAAAATTTGAGTTTCGGATTCGGG
>JAEWOM010000151.1 GCA_023399675.1 Bacteroidota bacterium | reverse complement strand
TCGAAGACCTATATCAGCAATATAAAAAATACCCTGATTCGCTGGAACCTTCCTGGAAGGCTTTCTTTCAGGGTTTTGATTTTGCTTCAGAGAATTACGCTGACGAAACAGCAGACAGTAACGGTGTTGCTTCGCCTGTTCAGTACGCAGCAAATGCTTTGGATACGCAACAGATTTCAGAGGAGATCCGCAAAGAATTCAAAGTACTCAATTTAATTGAGGCTTACAGAATGCGCGGGCATCTGTTTACCAAAACCAATCCGGTTCGCGAAAGAAGACACTATGAGCCGACGCTTGCTATAGAAAATTTTGGCCTTTCCCGTGAAGACTTGCAGAAAACTTTTTCTTCGGCAACTCAAACAGGAATGCCCGGACCGGCGACCCTGCAGAAAATCATCGATCATCTCGAAAATATCTACTGCGATTCAATCGGGGTGGAGTATATGCACATCAACAATGTAGAGGAAAAGCACTGGATTCGTGAGTGGCTTCAGCAGAATGAAAATCACGCTTCTTTGTCTGTTGAGGAAAAAACGGAGATTCTGCATAAACTCAATCAGGCGGTTGCATTTGAAAATTATCTGCATACCAAATTTGTTGGTCAGAAAAGATTCTCTCTGGAAGGTGGTGAGTCCTTGATTCCTGCTTTAGATCAGCTTATAACGAAATCTTCACAGCTTGGTGTGGATGAAGTGGTTTTGGGAATGGCGCACAGAGGCCGACTGAACGTACTCACCAATATCTTTGGAAAATCATACAAGCAGATTTTTTCTGAGTTTGAAGGAAAAGAGTTTGAAGAAGATGTATTTTCAGGTGACGTGAAATACCACTTGGGATCTTCCAAAAAAGTAAAAATGGCTTCGGGCGAAGAAGTGGCAATCAATCTGACGCCGAATCCTTCACACCTGGAAACGGTTGCTGCACTGGTTGAAGGTATTTGCCGTGCAAAAGTGGACGATAAGTACAAAGATTTCAAAAAAGTCCTTCCTATTGTCATTCACGGTGACGGCGCTGTTGCCGGACAGGGAATTGTGTATGAAGTGGCACAGATGATGACGCTGGAAGGATACAAAACCGGTGGTACCGTACATATCGTCGTGAACAATCAGGTTTCTTTTACAACTAACTATCACGACGCAAGATCATCAATTTACTGTACTGATATTGCCAAGGTAACAGAATCGCCGGTTATGCATATTAATGCAGACGATGTGGAAGCTGTTGTACATGCAATGCGCTTCGCAGCGGAATTCCGTGCGCAATTTGGTAAAGATGTTTACATCGATCTGCTGGGTTACAGAAAGTACGGACATAATGAAGGTGATGAACCGAGATTCACGCAGCCGAATCTGTACAACATTATTTCCAAGCATCCGAATCCGAGAGAAATCTATAAAGAAAAATTGCTGAAAGAAAACATCGTGTCCGATGAGGTTCTGAAGAAAATGGATTCAGAATTTAAACAGCAGCTCGACGAAAATTATGACGCGTCCAAGGAAATTCTGAAGAATTCGCTGGATATTTTCATGGAAGACGACTGGAAAGATTATCCGATGGGAAGTGCCGGTTGTGTTCAGAAGGACGTCAATACTGCCTATGCCCTGGATCAGCTGAAAGCACTGGCTGAAAAAATGTCAACCCTTCCGAAAGACAAAAAATTCATCAGAAAAATTACAAGACTTTTCGATGCACGTCTGAAGATGATTGCAGATAATTCTCTGGACTGGGCAATGGGAGAGTGGCTCGCCTATGCAACATTGCTTAATGAAGGATTTAATGTAAGAATTTCCGGTGAAGATGTGGAAAGGGGAACTTTCTCTCACAGACATGCCGTCATCAAAACAGAAGATACAGAAGAAGAATACATACCGCTGCGCCATATTTCTGAGCAGAGATTTGATATTTACAATTCACATCTTTCTGAATACGGTGTTCTCGGTTTCGATTACGGTTATGCGATGGCATCGCCAAAAACACTTACCATTTGGGAAGCACAGTTCGGAGATTTTGTGAATGGTGCACAGATCATCATCGACCAGTATCTTGCAGCTGCTGAAGAAAAATGGAAAATTCAGTGTGGACTGGTTATGCTGCTTCCTCACGGTTCAGAAGGACAGGGCGCAGAACACTCCTCTGCAAGACTTGAGCGTTTCCTGAATCTGGGTGCACACGAAAATATGGTGGTAGCCAATGCGACAACACCTGCAAACTTCTTCCACCTGTTGCGCAGACAGATGAAGTGGAATTTCAGAAAGCCGCTGATCGTTATGTCGCCGAAATCTCTGCTGAGACATCCTCAGGTTGTTTCCACAATGGAAGATTTTGCCGAAGGAAGTTTCCAGCCAATTATCGATGATGCAGCCGCAGACGCTTCGAAAGTGGAAAAACTGGTATTGTGTTCAGGTAAAATCTATTACGAACTGCTGGCCAAAAAACAAAAACTGAATGCGGAAAACATCGCTCTGGTAAGAATAGAGCAGCTGTATCCGCTGCAGGAAGACAGGGTTGCGGAAATTCTGGAGAAATATAAAAACAGAAAAGAAATTATCTGGGCACAGGAAGAACCTGAAAATATGGGAGCGTGGACTTACATTTTAAGAAATTTCCGTGAAACCGGTATTCAGGTTATTTCTCCGGTAGCCAGCGGTGCTCCGGCGCCGGGCAGCCACAAGATGTTTGAAAGAAACCAGACAGCCGTTATCAATAAGGTTTTCGACTGTGATGATGAGGTGGAATCCAGACCGGTTACAGCTTAACAGGAATTGAGATAAAATAGAAAATCACGGTTTTTACCGTGATTTTTTTGCTTAAATTTTTAATCTTAAGGAATAATTCGCTCGAGCACCCATTCAATCATCATCGTTTCAGCGGCATGATGATCTGCAGAAAATTCTCCGCGTCTTCGGTTGGCGATTACGCAGTTTACTGTAAGTGCTTTATGCCCCAACAGTTTTGAAAGACCGTAAATGGCGGAAGTTTCCATTTCAAAATTGGTCACACCCAAACTGTTCAGCTGTTCCAAAAACTGATCATCAATTGCTTTCAGGCGCAGCTGCCGACCCTGAGGCGCATAAAAGCCGGGAAAAGTTGCAGTATTGCCGTGATATTTCGCATCGCTGTAATAGTGTGAAATTTCTTCCGCCCAGTCAGCGAAATACAGCATCGGTTTGATTTTTTCGTACGGGAAATTCTCCAGGAAATTTCGGGAAAAATCATTTTCGAACTGGTAATCGCGGTAAAAATGCAACAGCCCGTCGAGTCCTACAACATTTTGCGTAACGAGCATATTGTCAACTTCAATTTCCGGATTCACCGAACCGCACGTTCCCAAACGGAACAGTTGAAGTGAATGATGATTGCTCTTGAATTCTTTTTTCTGAAGATCGATATTGGCAAGTGCGTCAAGTTCATTCATTACGATATCGATATTTTCAGTGCCGATACCGCTGGACATTACGGTAATTCGCTCACCGCGAAGCGTACCGGTGTGTGTGTAGAATTCTCTTTTATTCTTTTTTACCTCAATCCGGTCAAAATATTTGGAAACCCGTGGAACACGGTCCGGATCGCCGACCAGAATAATTTTTTCTGCGATATCGTCCGGTAACAGATTTAAATGGTACACGCTTCCGTCATCGTTGAGCACCAGTTCAGAAGCTGCAAGTTTATCCAGCATAATGTATATTTCTAATTTAGGTTGATTTTAGCCGCCTACACGCTTGGTTTTATATCCGAGTTCATGCAGAATTTTTATTATTTTATCCCGGTTGTCACCCTGAATGATGATGACGCCGTCTTTTTCAGAACCTCCGATGGCCAGCGTAGTCTTTATTTTTTTTGAAATCTTTTTCAGTTCTTCGTCTGGGCCTTCAAAGCCTTCGATGATGGTAACCGGTTTGCCGTTTCTGCCTTTCTTTTCAAATTTGCATATCAGCGGTTGCTGCTGTTCGAATTTTTCTTCGTCTGCCGGCAGGTCGATTTCCTGCTCCTCGTGATCAGGAAAAAGATTTTTTAATTGATCCCGTAAATCCATAGGTCAAATGTAGTCATTTTTAGAAACCGTTCCGGATAAATCTGATTTCCAATAAAGCTAAAAAAGCCGCAAATAAATGCGGCTCACTGTATTCATTAATTTACTGTTCCTTGAAGGAGAGATTTTTCTCTTCCAGCATTTTTTCTGCTGCTTCACGGTAGTGGCCGTTAACTAATTTGTCGTGAATGGCCTCAAATGCTGCAAGCGTTTCATTGATTTCAGCATCGGTGTGCGAAGCGGTCGGGATCAGTCTCAGCAGGATCATTCCTTTAGGAATCACAGGATAAATAACCGCAGAGGTGAAGATTCCAAAATTTTCGCGAAGATCTTTCACCAGAAGTGTTGCTTCTACAGTGGTTCCCTTCATCATGACCGGCGTTACGCAGGTATTTGATTCTCCAAGATCGAAACCTCTTTCTTTCAGTCCGTTCTGCAGTTTATGTGCATTTTCCCACAGTTTATTCTTGATTTCAGGGCGTGTT
>JAEWOM010000139.1 GCA_023399675.1 Bacteroidota bacterium | reverse complement strand
GTCTGTACAAATTCCTGATTTCCATCCAGGTATTCATTGACAATCCAGGAAATCTTCCCCTCTTTTGTCAGTTTGGAAAAACCTTCTACCGGTGTATGCTTCATAGCTTTGATTATAATTTTCAAATATAGCTATAAATGCCAGGAACAATAGCCTTGAAACAGCTAAACTTCAACTCGGAAATCATTTTTATCCCTGTCGAAATTGACAGAAAAAACAATTTAATCACTCCGGCAGTTTGCTAACAGTGGATAATAACTTCATGCTGTAGAACTGTTTTAACTTTATATTCAGCATATCCTGAAACGATTATACGCCGTTTATTAATCCGAAGTTTTTGTAATTTAAACGGATGAAATTTTTTTTCGTTTTTTTCGTAATACTCTGCATCAATTGTTCGAAAACTGAAGTATCCGACAGCGTCAGTTTGCGCAGTAAGAATGAGCAGCAAATAAACATTGCGGCTGGCACAGAAAGCTTATTGCATGACCAGGGAATGACTGTCAAAACCAGAATCAACGCACCGCAAGGATATAGATGGATTGAGTCTGAACCCGGTTCATTTGGCCATTATTTAGAAAACTTTTCGTTAAAAAAGGCGGGTTCCAAAGTAATGAAATATGACGGGACACCGATTGCGACACAGAATTTACATGCCGCAGTATTTGACATCGATACCGGAACTGAAGATTTGCAGCAATGTGCAGATGCGATCATCCGGTTGCGGTCTGAATTTTTGAAGAAGCAAGGCAGAGAAAACGAAATTGCTTTTCACTACACCAGCGGACACCTGCTGAAATGGTCTGATTATCAAAACGGCCACAGGCTTGTCGTAAATGGCAATAAGGTGAGTCCGACCATCATTTCCGCAGCAAATCCCGAGACTAACAGCTTTAAAAATTATCTTAGAAATGTATTTCTTTATGCCGGCACCATCTCGATGAATAAAGAAACAACTCCGGTTACAAAATCTGCAGATTTGCAGACGGGCGACATTTTGATTACCGCAGGAAGTCCGGGACATGTAGTTTTCATCACAGGTACTGCAAAAAATTCAATTGGGAAAAAAGTGTATTTACTCGCTCAGGGTTTCACTCCTGCCCAAAGCATTCATGTGCTTATCAATCCTTTTAATCAAACCATTTCCCCATGGTATGAACTGGATGCAGAAACTTCTCAAATCACAACAGCCCGTTATCACTTTAAGCCGGTGAATTTCAGGAGGTACCGGTAAAATGGCAAGTGAAGTGACTATAATTAATCAAAGTTTCCAATGATAATGAACCGTCCTGATTCTATGCTGAAGTCCGCGACCTTCGCTATGAATTCTGCCTTTTATTTTGTAAATTTGTGCACCTTTCAGAAAACCATTCATGGGAAGCACAGAAATTAAGAAAATTGGCGTTTTTACTTCGGGTGGAGATGCACCGGGAATGAATGCAGCGCTGCGCGCCGTAGTAAGAACCTGCAGCCATTTTAATATTGAATGCGTAGGCATCAGAGAAGGATACAACGGACTGATAAACGATGAAATCTTCAAAATGGGACCCCGTGATGTACGAAACATCATCAATCAGGGTGGTACCGTTTTAAAATCTGCGAGATCAGATGAATTCATGACCAAAGCCGGCAGAAAAAAAGCGTACGAAAACTGTGTGAAACACGGAATCAATGCCTTGGTATGCATCGGAGGCGACGGCACCTTTAAAGGTGCCCAGGTTTTTAGCGACGAATTCGGAATCAAGGTAATCGGCGTGCCGGGAACCATCGACAATGATATTTTCGGGACAGACAACACAATCGGTTACGACACCGCTCTCAATACAGCGATGGAAGCCATCGATAAAATCCGTGATACAGCGACCTCCCACAACAGGGTTTTCTTTGTAGAAGTGATGGGACGCGATGCTGGATTTATCGCGCTGAACAGTGGTATAGCTACCGGAGCACTGGACATTCTGATTCCGGAACGGAAAGACAGTATTGAAGACCTGTTCACCATTTTCGAAAAAGCTGAAAAAGTAGGAAAAACATCCAGCATAGTCGTAATCGCAGAAGGCGAGCAGTTGGGGAATATATATGACATTGCCAAAGCAACAAAAAACGGTTTCCCGAACTACGATATACGCGTAACGGTCTTAGGCCACATTCAGCGCGGCGGTTCGCCGAGTTGTGCAGACCGCGTTTTGGCATCCAGACTGGGCTACGGCGCTGTAATAGGTCTTATGGATGGCGAAAACTGCGTCATGGCAGGAATGCGATCCAACAAACTGGTTTTCACGCCTTTTAATGAAGCAACAAAAAAACACAACACCATCAACAAGGATCTGCTGACTATTTCGGAAATCCTCGCTATGTAAATCATTCAGAACTTAATAAAATTAAATTATAAATTATGTCAACAATTAAAGTAGGTATCAACGGATTTGGCCGAATCGGAAGTTTAGTTTTCAACGCGATGCTCGAAAGAGACAACATCGAAATCGTAGGAATCAACGACCTTATCGACAGCGAGTACATGGCGTATATGATGAAGTACGATTCTGTACACGGAAGATTCAAAGGCGATATCAGCGTAGAAGGCAATGACCTGATCGTAAACGGAAAAAGAATCCGCGTGACATCGGAAAAAGACCCTAACAACCTGAAATGGAATGAGGTAGGCGCCGATTACATCGTAGAATCTACCGGTCTTTTCCTGGATAAAGAAAAAGCTTCTGCACACATCAACGCAGGTGCGAAAAAAGTTGTTCTTTCCGCTCCTTCAAAAGATGATACACCGATGTTCGTAATGGGTGTTAACCACAAAGAACTGAAGGCTGACCAACAGATTTTCTCCAATGCTTCCTGTACAACGAACTGTCTTGCTCCGCTTGCGAAAGTAATGCACGATAATTTCGGAATTGTTGAAGGTTTAATGACTACCATCCACGCAACAACCGCTACACAAAGAACTGTGGACGGTCCGTCTTCTAAAGACTGGAGAGGTGGTCGCTCTGCACTGCTGAACATCATTCCTTCTTCTACAGGTGCAGCAAAAGCAGTTGGAAAAGTAATTCC
>JAEWOM010000117.1 GCA_023399675.1 Bacteroidota bacterium | reverse complement strand
TTCGTTGGCTGAATCGGGTCCGGATAATTCATTTCTTCGGCCCTTTTTCTTTCTTTTTCCATATACGCGCCGCGAACTATTTTATATCCGATAAAATAATTCTTTTCTTTTGCGCGCTTCAGATTTTCCTCCATGTACTCCAACCTTCCGGTTCTGTACATCTGTATGGTGTTCCATACGATCGGTTTCTGTCCGTTGTAACGTTCCATCATTTCCTCAACCAAGGCATCGGCGGCGTCCTGCATCCAGGTTTCTTCCGCGTCAATCATTACTTTTTTATTGTGATGATGACACAATTTGCAAACCTCATTGAAACGGTTCTTCACCCTTTCCCACTCTTCCTTCTGACTGGTGGTGAGTTCAACGCCTTTTCTCACTTCTTCATACAGGTCAATTCTTCCGAAAGCTGTGGGTTTAAAAACGATAAAAGGAATTGCCGGGTTGCCGACAGAAAATTTCACAATGTCTTTTATTTCATTACACACTGCATCAAAAGTGGCCTCTTCTTCTTTACCTTCAATAGAATAATCAAAAATACTTCCGACGCCTCGCTTCCACATTTGGTCCACTACTCTGGTACTCTCTTCCCTGGTTTCTCCGCCGACAAAAAGTTCGAAAAGTGTATTCTTAACAATATTCGTTGCAAAAGGAAGGTTGTTGTGCACACTGAAATTAAGCAGTCCGGATCCCCATTTCGTAAGCTGCGGATGTTCGATCATTTTAAACATCCAATATGCTTTCTGCAACTGTCTGTCCGACTTATCTGCAAAGGCTACCGCTGTATCATTGAATACTGACATAAATTTCCTGTATTTGAGGTTTCAAATTTACTGAATTGTTTTGTTAAAAACGTTCAGAAACTTATCTCCGGAAACGATAAAAAAAATCAAAGGTGATCAGCTGAAACGAGATACCAGTCCGTCTGCAAGCATGGATAAAATGCCGAGAAAAACCCAGATTCTCAGAATATTCATCGTATAAAACCGGGCGTTCTTCATCTTTGAGTAAAGCAGAACTACAGATAGAAAAGACATAAGTACAGTGAGCAGAAAATACCAGCTCATCACGGTTACAAGTCCCTGATTCACCGCCAGGACAAGCCCGACCAGTGATAAAACGGACAGCAATACTACTGTCGTATGTCTCGCAAAAGCAGTTCCGAAGCGGTTTGCCAAGGTTTGATAACCGAACACTTTATCTGCATTTTTTGTGAGAATATCTTTTAAAATATCGATGGTCAGTAAAATGAGAAAGAGGAATATCGCCATTACCAGAATCCGTGCAGTAAAACGCTGGTAATAAATGAGCATCCCGAAAAAAGGATACAGCGTAAGTGCGACGAATGTCAGGTTGTTCAGGATTAATATTTTCGAAATTTTGTGGCTGTAGAACCACATCAGAAACTGATAAACCAGGAAAAAAATAAATACTCTCGGCGAGATCAGCCATGCAATAACTAACGAGAAAATGCTCAGCAAAAGGTAGGTGTACAGAAAATATTTCTGCTGAATAAAGTGCTGCAGTCTGCTTCGGAACGGTTTTACGATCTGATCTTTATCGCGATCGTAGAACTGATTGATAATTCCGCCACAAAGAATACTTAAAACTGCACAGAAAATAATTCCGTGTACTTTAAAATCAAATACAAATTCCCGGAACCCTTCTTCTCTGCTGAACAGAAAAAAAGTAGAAACATATAACGCGAAAGTTAAAAGTAAAGTAACGAAAAACCGGACGCCCAACAGGAAACCGATCATCTGGGAAATCCGGTGAAAAAATGGATTATTTCGCTGCATTATTTCACTTGTAAATCAGTTTTCCCGAATCAGAAGCGATAAATGACCTCTTTATTAAAGCCTTCCAGCATTTCAGAAGCTTTGTCGTAGTCCTGTGTGAAACCCAGAATATAGCCTCCGCCTCCACTTCCGCACAGTTTCAGATAATAGGCATTGGTATCGAGACCGTTTTTCCACGCTTTGTACAGGCTTTCAGGAATCATCGGTTTGAAATGTTCATAAGCCCATACAGAAAGACTCTTTAAATTCCGGAAAAAAGGATTCATTTCTTTCTTCAAAAACGTGTCGATGCAGGCGTTGTTATAGCGGATGAACTCTTCCTTCATCGTCTTTCTGAAACCTTCCTTTTTCATTTTCTCGAAGAAAATCTGTACCATCGGACCGGTTTCGCCCACCATTCCGCTGTCGATCAGGAAAATGGCACCTTTTCCGTTCTGCGTTGCAGGTATCGAAACTTTATCAACATTATCACGGTTCTCGATAAGAATCGGCAGATTCATGTAGCATATCAGCGGATCGATTCCCGAACTTTTTCCGTGAAAATAACTTTCCAGCTGACCGAAAACCACTTTCAGATCTTTCAGTTCAGATTTGGAGATACTTTCCGGATTGTATTTTATTAAGGAATATCTTTCGAAAATTGCTGCAACGAGCGCTCCTGAACTTCCGACACCATAGCCCTGCGGAATATTGCTGTCAAAAAAAAGTCCGTTCTTGATATCATTCAAAAAGAATTCGACATCAATTTTGAACGGTTCAGCCAATATAAGTGTATTGAGGTAATTGGCATAATCGAGTAAATGCTGATTGGATTTTTTCTCAAAATCGGTGTTCAGATCAGAAAACTTGAGCGTACCCTTGTAAAAACTGTATGGCAATGTTAAACCCTGAGAATCTTCAATGATTCCGTATTCTCCAAAAAGCAGAATTTTAGCGTAAAAGAGAGGATTTGCCATCTAAAATTTTTACTGTACTGGTTTACAGATGCAAAGATACGAAAATTATGCCTTTTAAAAAATTTGGACCCTTTTATCAAGAAATTTCATAAACTTTTCAGTCCCGAGCATAAAATCAGCAAAAAGTCATTGGGTAAATTATGCTGAAAATAATTTAGCGGAATGCTTTCAGATTCACAAAACGCACCAGAATGGCTCCGATTAAAAAGAATGCAGACATGGCAATAAACGCATACTGCATATTTCCGAATTTCTGGATAAATACACTGAAAATCAGCATTCCCATGATGATCGCCAGTTTTTCCAACACATCATAAAAGCTGAAAAATGTGGTATTTTCCTGTGAATTTTCAGGTAACAGTTTGGAATAAGTCGATCTCGACATCGCCTGTAAGCCGCCCATCACCAAACCGATGAACCCGGCAAGAATATAGAAAATAGTCTGCAGATGCGGATTCTCTTTGGTAAGCACAAAAGCTGTGAGACAGCATAAAATCCAGATGATGACTGCAATGGTGATCACATTTTTATTGCCGATTTTTTTCGAAAGCCTGGAAAAAAGATATGCTCCCAAAATCGCAATGATCTGAATAACCAGAATGGTGATGATCAGTTTGTACTTCTCGTCATTCTTCGGAAAAATCATCGTGCTTCCGAAAGGGGTTGCCATCAGAAAGATGGTCTGCATTCCCACACTGTAAAAGAAGAAACTCGAAAGGAAAAATTTCAGATTTCTGTCGCCAAAGAGGTTTTTACCGACTTTAATCAACTCGCGGAAACTTTCTTTTGCTACATCGATGTAAAAC
>JAEWOM010000116.1 GCA_023399675.1 Bacteroidota bacterium | reverse complement strand
GGAACGATGAGTGACATCAACTTCGATCCGAAATTCTCGAGAAACATTATGGTGGACACAAAGTATATCCTGTTTATCGTTGACAAATACGCCAATGCAAAATGGCTGCTTGATGAAATGAAGGTGGTGAAATAACTTAAGAAACGAACAGGAAACCGAGAACCTGGAATAAATCCGCAGAAATTTCTGCGGATTTTTTTTGAAATTAACGGGAACTTCAGGTGTTGACTAATTCATTTTAACTTCGATGGAAATCAGCTGAAATTCTGAAGGTTTTACGAAAGCCAGCTCCATGAGCACTTTAATTCTTTTTTGCTGCACATCCTCTTCGGTCATAGTGGTCCCTACGCCAACCTGAACAAAAAATGCCTCATGCGCCAGGCTGCCGGCAAGTGCTCCGGCTTTCCACAATTTGAACAGATACTGCTCAATCAGCAGTTTGAGTCGCCGCCATGTCATCAGATTGTTTTCTTCGGAATGAAATGTTTCCGCGGCTTTCCTGACGGTTTCACGAACATGCCGTTTCAATCTCACCACAGAAATATATCCTGATTCGGTATTGCGGGAGTTCATTGTTCGTCCGCCCCAAATAAGAACCCCACACTGTGGAAATTTCCGTAAAGCAATGATTGATTTCCCAGAAACAGGATCATGAGTAAGCTCCTCCTGAATAGCATCATAAATTGCAAGATCAGTTTTTTCAACGAGATTAAGAGGTAATACTGAAGGAATTTTCCAGATGCCTTTCATTTTATCATCGACAGCAAATTTTGCTGCAACAACTGTACTGGCGGGCAAGAGATTTTCAAGCTGCTGCAAAGTATTGATGCCGAGGATATACTGAAGGTAATTAGCTGTTTTCAAACCTTCCAGTTCCTCTGCGTCGCCATTAATGATTCTAATTCTGGAAAAATCACCAAAATTAATGGGTAATTCTGCAATGATTTGCGGAAAAAAAACCGCACCGTTTCCCAAGAGATGAGCATACTGAAAAGTATACTGACGAAAAACATCCATCGCCTGCCTCTCGTTGAGATTATCCTGCCAAAGATCGGCAAGTACAAATAACAGCGAATTGTTTTCAGTAAGTGCAACTGCAGAATCCAGGAGATAATAATACTCATCACTGTTGGGTAAATAAACAGCTTCCGGAAACGACAGCAGTGTTGCATCCTGAATTGCTGAAACCTTACTGAGTCCACCTTCAAAATCGATCATTTTGATCTCCGGAATGACGGAATAATTTCCAATTGAAATGATGTAACATTTCCCGCCGCCATTGGCAAAAAACATTTGTATACAATAATAAAACGAGTATCGCTGTTGCAAACTTTTTTGGCAGTTTGCCACCGCGTTATCAGCAGAATCAAATCCAAAACTGATTTCAATTCCTGATTCCGGTGCCGCGAAACCGAAGTTGGCTTCAAAATCTGCCATTGAAAGAACTGGATGTGGCTTCAGCTTCAGATCATTTCCGGAGACATCTTGAGATTTTTCAGTATAGCCCAAAAAAACGGGAACTGCTGTTTCCTGCGCAAACAAAGTTGGTGATAATAGAATTTCGTCGATGTTCTGAATACGTGGAATATTGAGTACTCAATAGTTAACCGATAATAACAGTATCACAGCCCTTTATTATTGTTCCACCATGTGAGGTAGGATCACCTTCTCTAGCAGCCGGTTTTCCATTGATAAAAACTGTACTTGATCCAGCGACAATAGTAGCCGGTGAACCATGGCACAGTACCAAATCACCTACTGTAGCCGCTGGAAGCCCTCCAATGTGGACTGACTTATTATTCAAAACTTGAATCGCTCCGCCACGATGAGGTGTTCCATCCGCATTCTGTTGCGGACACCAATGCATATCTCCAATTCGTGCTGCTTTTCCCATCTTAATTAATTTTGAGCATTGACCCCTTTATTTCAACCAAACCAGCGGCTTTCAAACTAATCAAGCTGCCAGCGCTAATCCGGACAACACCCGGTTCGTGCATTGAAGAATTTGCAGAACCGTACATATTTCCCAGACTCACAGCATGGTGCAGCCCACTGTCTAAAAAGCCAAGCAAAACCTCCTGATCAATTTCCGGACGCTGTATGATACCCTGGTGTTCTCCCGTACTTACCATTGCGAGCCGACACCAGATTCCATTTGCTTCATCAATCAATGGAATTTTTACGAGGATTCGTTCTTCACCTGCGGGATCGTTACAGTTCTGAAGTACTTTTCCGTACATCAATGTTTGCTTGTACTGTTTTTCAGACTGATTCAGGAGATTTTTTTTAATACTGTGGTCTAAACCGAATAGGACTACGGTTTCCCACCGGTCATTTTTGAACTGCCAGGAAATACCATTGATGAAGTGTTTTCCGTTAAAACTGGAGCCATCATGCTGAACATCAAGAAACTCTCCGGCAGAAAAATCCATAAACTCGTCAAAAATCATTTTTCCTGTTATTTTTGATAGCTTACAGAATTCTAACAAGTTGCGAACCTTTTCTTCCATTTCAGCGATGGAACTGCTCTGGCTTTTCAGTTGTATTTCTCCATTGTCAAATACGCGGGAATGAGTTTCTGCGGAAATTTCACCGGGTTCGGCTCCTTCATCTGTAATAATCCCTGTTGAAACAATTTCCTGAGATGCGAAATCCCAAACCTTACCTTTTCCCGATATGATTTGAGACCGTGAATCCATGGCGGCTTCAAAAGCGATAGGCAGCTTATTGCTTTCAATTCTATTTGTACCGAATTTTTCTGAGTTTGGTGAGAAGATTTCAACAGATCCGTTGAATGCCCGCACAACCATTCCTGAGACACTTGCCCGCTGATTGAGAAACGTTCAGTCAGTCATTTCAAATTGAATCATGTTTTCGAACAGGGTATTTGAAGCATCGGCATTTATCTGAACACCGTATTTGGCCGCCAATTCCGCATACAATTCAGCATTTCGTGAACACTGATGGAGGCAGTTTTGCTTGTGGATGTCCATTTTCATAAGGGAATCGAAACAAGTAAGTTTTGTGATTACCGCTTCGCGATTATTCTTGACTTCTAATTTTGCAATCAGTCCATTGAAAACAGCTTTTGTTCCAACGGACTCTACCAAAGTGACGGTGATTTCCGTACCTGGAATAGATTCAGTGGCATTTGCAAAAATGGATGGAGTTGGCTGCGTGGAATCTTCTTTCAACGTGATGACTGCTTTGGGAATTTTTCCTAAGGAAGTATGCATCGAGATTTTTTCAATAGAAAAGCCTTCCCGTATTTCCTGCCGACCAATTTGAATAATTATCTTTTTCATATAAATATTTTATTGTTTCTTTTGGTGATTCTACGGCAAAACCCGAAACGATTTTACTAAAATGTATTGATAATAATATCCCGTCCTTCATCTGTTAAGAGTTTCTTGGCATAGTTGAGCGCGTGGTTGGTCGCTGCCATATAAATTTCTTGGAGATCACTAAGATTTTGAATCGGGTTACCGCCAATGACCATAGAATCACCCACCCACTACTCTTTACCGCCTTTCACCATTTGTTTACCACCGGCCGACCTAATGGTGGACAACAGGGCGTTATTCACCGTAGCTGCAGTTACCTGAAAAACGCCTAAAACCGAAAGCAGCAGCGCTGATAAAAAATTTGCTGAAGGAAAACTTTAATGATTTCATATTTTTAATTGATTAGGAAATCTTTCAAGACTTTGAAAAAAGTTTCAGGCTGCTCAGCCCATGGCGCGTGTGCCGACTTTTCAACAAAGAAAAGTTTGGAGTTTTTTGAGCGTTCATTAAGCAGTGCGGGAACAGCTTCACCTATAGCATCCTGGCGCCCATGAATAATGCGTATGGGCGTATTCAATTGGTACATCTCCCTGCCGAAATCCAGTTTATTCAGTTCAGGAAAAATGGCCTGGAAAAATGCGCCGTTCATGATCATCTTCATTTCACTCGGTGGAATATGATTCGTAAATGCCGGAGCTTTGGAACGGTCGAAAAAGATGGCCGGAGTCATTGCGAGCACTTCCTGAATGGACTTTTCATCCTCCGTCAAGGTTGTAGAAGTTCGGATCTCCTGCATTTTCTTCATGTCCTCCGGAGTAAACCTTGACATAATATTGGTGGTATAATATTGCTGAAACTTATTATCTGTACCAACACTTGATATTGATACAACCCTTGAAACGGCTTGAGGATGTTTCACCGCATAATATAGCGCGAACATGCCGCCGTAGCTATGGCCGATGGCCGTCCAGTTTTTAATGCCCAGCTTATTCCTTACCATTTCCACATTGGAAATGATGTTGTCCATGGTCACCCAGTTGGGATCAGCCTTTCGGTATTGCGAGCGGCCTGTGCCTTCAAAATCCACCAAAACAGTTTTGTAACCCACCAGCGAATCAGCAATCGCCCGCATGTAATAAGACGAAAATCCTGGACCGCCCTGTAATAATATAATCGGCTGACCTGTTCCTTTGGTGTGATAGTGGAGGTAGCCGTGATTTATTTAATGGAATCGTGTTTGTACTGTGCGTTGAAT
>JAEWOM010000086.1 GCA_023399675.1 Bacteroidota bacterium | reverse complement strand
GCTGAAAGCCGGCGCAGGTTTTTTTTACCTTATCAGAATATCGCCCACATCACCCATTCTGTTCATCACTGCCCGTGCATAGGAACAGTGCGGATAAACATTCCATGAATTTTCGCGTGCAAAACGTACACCTTCTTCCACCAAAAACTTGCCCATGCCACGCCCTTCAAATTTTGGATGCACCAAAACGAAAGAAATAATCATTTTGTTGTCTTCCGGGAAAAGTGTGTAAGTCAGTCTGCCCACTTCTTCTGCATCATTGTTAAGGCTGATGATGCCGCCGTTTCCGGTCCTTTTATTTTCGTATCTCATCTTATTATTTTTTCTAAAATACGATAATTTAACCTGCAGATTTTTACAGAAATTCAGAAAAAATTTTTACAGTATCAATAATCTTTTCCGGTAAAATAGGTGTAATCTTCCAGAACTGTACGGATGAATTCGCGGTAGGTAACATCCAGCGGTATTTTATCCAGCTGAATGGTTTGCCGTATTTTTTCTGCAAGTCGCTCAATCAGTTCCTGATCCTGAATCCGCAGTCCTTTTTGAAAAGTATCTTTAATGATTCGCACATCATTATCAGTAAGCAAAACGACTTGTGGATATGTAGCGACATAATTGTTTTCAACATTTTCTAAAATGGTGTGGGAAATGTTTACCCGGTTTCTCAGCGAAATCACGGCCGTTCCGGTTGCCATATCGCCGAGCCGCTGATTGTTTTTCGAAATAATCATAGAAATCAGCCCAACAACGCCGCTGTTGCTCCAAACATCAACAAGCCGAAAAACCCAGCGCATCAGGTAATCGCCGAAGCTCGCCTGATATCCGTCTATTTTCACCACCTTAATTTTTAATGCTTTTTTACCGAAAGTTTGCCCTTCCATCAGGCTTTCCGTAACGAGTGTATAGATGTATGCCGGAAACGTAATCAACAGCATCAGCGCCCGGAACGACCATGGGTCCATCTGGAATTGAAGGCTGTCCAGATTCAGGATATTGAAGAACAGAAAGTATGCCGTAAGCAGAAATGCCACGATAATCAGCAGGTCGATGATGAAAGCTGCGAGCCTTTCTCCCACACCGGCCAGCGTAAAAGCCACGTTAACAATTAGTGAAGTATTTATTAGAATTTGAGACATAATTTATTACTTTAGCCTCACAATGAGAGAGGTAGCTTTTATCAAGCAAAATAAAGAAAAATGGATGGTAATAGAGCAGGTGATCCAGGGAAAAATCAGAAAAAATCCTGACGATCTCTCTCAATTATACATCACGCTTGTAAACGATCTTTCTTATTCGCAGACCTACTATCCGAAAAGTAAAACGACAGTTTATCTGAACAACCTTTCATCATCCGTTTTCCAGAGAATTTACAAAACCAGAAGGATAGAGCAGAACAGGTTCTTGTATTTTTTTAAAACGGAAGTTCCGCTACTCGTGTATCAGTACCGCAGGTTCCTGTTGTTTGCTTTTGCTTTTTTCGCGGTCTTTGTATGCATTGGTGTGATATCGGGGATTTATAATCCTGATTTTTCGAAACAGATCCTTGGCGAAGATTATGTGAATACCACCATTGAAAACATCAGGAAAGGGAATCCTGTCGATATTTACAGTTCCGGTTCCAACTGGGGCAGTACGATAGGAATAACATTCAACAATATTATGGTAGGTGCCAGAATGTATATTACCGGAATTTTCGGCGGACTCGGATCGCTTTATGCACTGCTCCGAAACAGCGTTATGCTCGGCAGTTTCCAGTATTTCTTTCATCAGCACGGGGAACTGTTCGCAAGTATGCGCGGAATTTGGCTTCACGGCACATTTGAGATTTTCAGTATGGTGATTGAGGCAGCAGCGGGGCTCATTTTGGGTGCTTCTGTACTTTTTCCGGGAACATATTCCAGATTCGATTCTTTTAAAATCGGATTCCGGGACAGTTTCAAAATTTTCCTCAGCACGATACCGTTTACCATTGTTGCGGGATTTATCGAAGGATATATTACCCGTTTTTCAAAACAAATGCCGCTTGTACTGAACCTTACAATCATTTTTGGATGCTTATTTATAATCGGTTTTTATTACCTGATTTATCCTCAGATCGTTAACAGAAAACTTAAAAAACAATTTTTAACCAATAACACAGACTATGACCGGAATGCAGTTTTATAAAAAAAGAGATTTCGCTGAACTGATGGGCGATACTTTCACTTTTTTTAAAAAATTTGGAAAGAATTATTTCAAGAATTTTTTTCTGGTAAACGGAATTTTGATGCTGATTCTGATCGTAATCATGTTGCTGTTTTACCGCAATATCATGGGGCAGATTCTTGGCGGCAATCTGCAGGGAGAAACTTTTCTGTTCGAAGAATACTTTCAGGATAATCCTGTTCTGCTGGTAATTTCTGCAGTTGCTGTAGTTTTACTCGTGGTTGCCGGTATGCTTGTAAATTATTCGTTTCCCGTTCTTTACATCAGACGGCTTGCCAGAACAGGCAACAGTAACATCAAACCAGACCAGATTTTTGACGATATAAAGAAGATTATTCCGAAGTTTCTTTTTTTTCTGTTGGGAACAGTTTTTATTCTCGTTCCGGCAGCCATTGTCCTGATAACGCTGGGTTCTTTTCTTGTGTTAATTCTGATCGGTGTTTTTGTACTGCTGCTGATTATGCCGGTGATCATGAATGTAATTAATTTCACGCTGTACGATACATATAATACCAATCGGGGATTTTTCAGTTCGCTGAGTTATGCATTGCGGGCACAGTTTTCTTATCAGAACAGCAATGAGGGTTCTCCTTTCTGGAAATATTGGGGTTCCACAATTCTCATTTTTCTCATTTATTACATTATCGTATCTGTATTTTCTTCCGTTCCGATGATTTTCTTGATGGGCAGTCTTTACACGCTTCCGCCGGAGCAGCTTACCGACGGAACAGCGATTCAGGAAACCTTCGGCCTTACTTTTTTTATTTTTTACGGACTTTCGGTGTTTGTCAGTCTGGTACTTGCCAATCTCGTATTCGTCTGTTCCGCTCTTCAGTATTATGACAGTCGTACAGATTTGCACCGGAGAATAGATTTCGAAGAAATTGATACCATTGGCGTACGTGAAGCTTAAATTTTTTTCTTTTCTACTTATTTTATTCGGATTTTGGGCAACTGCTCAGAATGACCCGTGGATTTCCGACGATCAGATTGCCGCTGATTCTGTTCTGATGCAGATGAATGACATGGTTCGTTCTGATACAGTTCCTGTCGATGACCAGATTACAGATAACAGCCTGACCGAAAGAAATATCGGTACCGATTTTCGGAACAGATATAAATCCGGGGATTTCGATTACGAACAGAAGCAGCCACGAAAATCGATTTGGCAGCGGATAAAGGAACGTCTTCAGGAAATACTGAAATCTATTTTCGGTGATGTTGATTTTAGCAGCGCTGATAATATTACCAAAACTGCACTGCGGATTTTTGCGGTTCTGCTGTTGGCTTTCTTACTGTATTTCCTGATCAGATATGTGTTGGGTAAAGAAGGCAGACTTTTCTTTGCCAGAAAAAATTCGCAAAACAACCTGAACAGCGGAGATCTGCATGAAGATATTCATGAAATAAATTTTCAGCAGGTTATTGCCAAAGCAGAATCAGACGGCGATTACCGCTCAGCAGTGCGCTACCGTTTTTTGTGGGTTTTGAAACTGCTTGCAGATAAAAAACTGATTATGTGGAACCGCGAGAAAACCAACCGGGATTACGTTCGTGAAATTGCACATCTGAATATTCATTCCGGATTCAAAGAAGTCGCGCATATTTTCGATCATGTTTGGTACGGCGAGTTTAAGCTCACCAAAGAGCATTATGAGCAGGTCCGGAAAAAATTCGACCAGTTAAAATTCTAATGAGCAGAACATTTAAAATATACGGCGCGGTACTGTTTCTGATTCTTTTGCTTATCGGATTGCTGGAACTTTCCAAAAACCCCTCGCTGAACTGGCAGAAAAATTTCGATCCTGAACAGAAATCGCCTTTCGGTCTGTTCGTATTTGCGCAGGAAGCAAATCAGATTCTGAACAGTAAACTCAGAATGGAAAAAATGACGCCATTCGATTATTACTCCGATCGCAGGACGACAGAACCACATAACATTCTGATTGTTCAGCGTTCTCTGGACGTGCCGTCGTGGAAAAAGATTCATGAACAGGTAGCTGCCGGTTCCACTCTTTTCATGGCAGCAACCGAT
>JAEWOM010000296.1 GCA_023399675.1 Bacteroidota bacterium | reverse complement strand
GTGTTGGAGACACTGGAAGGTGCAGGTCATACGTTCGGAGCAAAAGAACCATGGGAAAATACTATGATGCCCGATGATCTGCAGAAAGCAACGCAGAAAATGATTGAATTTTTGAATCATAATCTGTAATAAATATTCAGGGAGAAATACTATTTTCGCACTTAAATTTACTATATGGATTTATTCGCCGGTTTGGAGCTTCCCAATTTTGCTGATGCGCAGATTTGGATCTCATTACTCACGTTAACTTTTCTTGAAATTGTTCTCGGTGTGGACAATATCATATTTATCTCCATTATTTCAGATAAATTACCGAAGGAAAAACAGCGCTTTGCCAGAAATCTGGGATTGGCGTTTGCGATGATTTTCCGCGTGATTCTGCTACTGATGATCAATTGGATCATTGGCCTCAAAGATCCCGTACTTACGATAGATTTCATCAGTGATGCCACAACAGGCGGACCGCTACATCTGAGTTGGAAGGATATTATTCTGCTGGCCGGAGGTATTTTCCTGATCGGTAAAAGTACTTTTGAAATTCACAGTAAAATGCAGGTGGACGACCATCACACACCAAAACCTGCGTCCGCTGCGAGCGGACTCATGGCCATGGTCATTATCCAGATTATTTTGATTGACATGGTTTTCTCACTGGATTCGATCTTAACAGCGGTTGGTTTGGTTGATAATGTGATGCTTATGATCATTGCGGTGGTTATTTCTATCGGAATCATGATGGCTTTTGCCGGCCCGATTTCCAGAATCATCAACAAGCATCCAAGTCTGCAGATGCTGGCTCTTGCTTTCCTGGTTGTAATCGGAGTGATGCTGGTTGCAGAAGGTATTCACCAGCACGTAAGCAAAAATATTATTTACAGCTGTCTTGCGTTCAGTTTAGCAGTTGAAATGCTGAACATCAGGCTGAGAACGAAGAAAGAGAATTACTACCGTCTGAATCCGGATTTGAATAATAAGCTGGAAATAGAACGGGACGAAGATAATTTGGTATAAAAAAAGAGAGCGGACTTTGATCCGCTCTTTTCATTTTAATTTTGGTGAATTTTATTTCTGGAGAATCTGCCAGGCTTCTGCCACGCGGCTTTCAAGCAGCAGTTTCTGTGCTTCCTGATGTTTGGCTTCATCACTGTAAAATTCCTTTCCTGGAAGTTCCTCAACATTCGCCAGCATTCCTAAATCGTTTCCGGTAAAAATCTTTGAATAACGGATGCTTTCCGGAAGCTGATCAAAACCGATACCTTTAGTTACCAAAGGCTTTGGAACCTCGAAAAGGCTGCTCGTATCCGAAACCGAATACCAGTTTGCTCCGAGCCTCGCAACCATATCCAGTTTGGTCTGGTCGAGATTTCCGTTTTCATCGCAGTATTCTTTTCTAACATGTATTTTCTGAATTTCACAGATGATGAGGTTTCCTGCACCGCCTTCCGATCCGAGGGTTTTCACTTCAAGCACCCTGCATTCGAAATTCACAGGGCTTTCCGCTATAAGTTTAGGCTTTACGGTCTCGGCATCTTTCATCGTGAGACCTGCTTTCTCAAATTCATTGACACCGTCAGCATATTCGGTAGAAGCCAGAGAAATCTGCTGTACAATGGGAAAATTCACTGTCCCGATCACCACTTCAGGTACTTTCAGAATATTTTCCAGGGTATGTTTCGTCGTATTATCACGCACACGTCTCGCCGGTGAAAAAATAATAACAGGCGGATTGGTACTGAACATATTGAAAAAACTGAACGGTGACAGGTTAGGGTTTCCGTCTTCGTCAACAGTTGAAGCAAGTGCAATGGGTCTGGGTGATATGGCAGTCTGCATCACCACCTGCAATTGCTGGGTTGTTATTTCTTTTGGGTTGATTGTTTTCATAAACTGGTTTGAGATCAGGATTTTGAACAATGATTACCGGAGTTTTTAATGCATTGGAGCATTAAATTAAATTCACCTTTATTTCGCAGGCAGAATTTTTCCTGATACTTCGCCGAAACCGACACGAATTCCGTCTTTCTCTGCGTATCCTTTCATGATGACCGTATCGTTATCCTCGACGAATTTGCGCTCCGTTCCGTCGGAAACCGTTATCGGCTTCTGTCCGCGCCATGTTAATTCCAGCATCGAACCGAAAGAACTGTGCTCACTCCCTGAAATCGTTCCTGATGCGTACATATCGCCCACTTCAATATTACAGCCGTTTACCGTGTGGTGTGCCAGCTGCTGTGTCATATTCCAGTACATGAATTTATAGTTTGAACTGCAGATTTTCGCTTCGGTGCCGTTTTCCGGTTTTAGAAATACTTCCAGGTTGATGTCGTAGTTTTTATCACCGTCAAACTGCAGATATTCCAGAACCTCCGGCTCCTGTTGTGGTGATGCAGTCCGGAACGGTTCAAGCGCTTCCAGTGTTACAACCCATGGAGAAACCGAACTGCCGAAATTCTTGGCAAGAAACGGTCCGAGCGGAACATATTCCCAACTTTGAATATCTCTTGCGGACCAGTCGTTAAAGATTACCATCCCGAAAATAGCGTCTTCCGCTTCTTTGGTGGAAATACTTTCTCCCATTTCGGTATTTCTGTTCACGATGAAAGCCATTTCCAGTTCAAAATCGAGCTGTTTGCAGGGACCGAAATGCGGTTTTTCCGCGTCAGCAGGCTTCATTTGTCCTTTCGGTCTGTGAATTTCCGTTCCGGAAACCACGATAGATGAAGCTCTTCCGTGATAACCTACCGGTAGATGTTTCCAGTTTGGTAAAAGTGCATTGGCAGGATCTCTGAACATTTTTCCCACGTTCGTTGCATGTTCAATGCTCGAATAGAAATCGGTGTAATTGGGTACATGTACCGGCATCAGCATATTCACTTCATCGATTTGGTAGAAGCATTCTTCAATGGTTTTCTCGTCATTCGCAAGGCGAGAATCCTCAAGCAGCAATTCCTGAATTTTCAGACGCACGGCGTTGGTAACCGGCTTGCCGAGTTCGATGAATTCGTTGAGGGTATAGGCTTCGAAAACATTGTCATTCAAGCCTTCTACATCATCCAGATATCCGAAATCGTACAGGGTTGCAAGATCTACCACCACATCGCCGATCCGGGTAGCGCAGGCGATGTACTCTTTATTGAAAACTGCAATTCCGAACGGAATATTATGAATGGAAAAATCGGACTCCGCACTGTAATTAACAAAAGATTTCATAAAAATTTTATTGTATTTTGATTTATTTAAAGGATTTGTAATGCACTCAGCTGAGCGAAAAAACTGAGGCTAAATTTAACAAAAAAAGCCCGGAAAACGGGCCTGATTGATTGTGATATTATGACGGATTCTTATACCGTTTATTTCATTCCGAAAGCGTTTTCATCAATCCATCTTTCACGGGTGTTGACGTCCACGAGATAAATGATGTCATCCTGTTTAGTAAGCAGGAAGGTTTTTGCAATTGGCATGGCGATTTTTTCTCCTTCCAGTTTGTCGGCACGCATCGAAATCATGTTTTTTCTGGTGCGGACTATGTCTCCTGAAAATACATTCGAGGACGTTTCTCCGGTTACCTTGTCATCAAAAAGTTCCACATAAGTTAACGCTTTACCGTTTATCGAGATGATTTTCCTTTCGGTATGATCATCAAATTCTGTAATCAGTACAAAATTTTTATTGTTGATATCTACAGCATCAAGATTCTGGTTGATTCCCTTCCGCTCCTCGAGTCTTTTCAGAATCGCTTCAGCTTTGGCGTACTGTGCATTGGCTGCAAAACCAATGAAAATGAGCATCATTACGGTAAATAACTTTTTCATCATTTTGTTTTCTTAAATAAATTTGGACTGGCATACTCAAATACCAGTCCAAAAATAAGTAATTCAGAAATTAAATCTGTTATTAGAGGTTTCCGCGTCTGGCTTGTTCTCTTTCAAGTGCTTCAAAAAGCGCTTTGAAATTTCCGGCACCGAAACTCTGTGCTCCGTGTCTCTCGATGATTTCGAAGAAAAGAGTAGGGCGGTCTTCCACCGGTTTTGTGAAAATCTGCAGCAGATATCCTTCCTCGTCGTGATCGATCAGAATTCCAAGATCCTGAAGTTTCTTGAGGTCTTCATCAATATGGCCTACTCTTTCCGGTACCATTTCGTAATATGCTTCCGGCGGAGCTGACAGAAATTCTACACCTCTTCTTTTCAGTTCAGTTACAGTGTGGATGATATCCTTTGTTGCCACCGCAATATGCTGTACGCCTTCATCTTCATAGAAATCCAGATACTCTTCCACCTGCGATTTTTTCTTTCCTTCTGCCGGTTCATTGATCGGGAATTTTGCAAATCCGTTGCCGTTACTCATTACTTTGGACATCAGTGCTGAATATTCTGTGTTGATTTGCTTGTCATCAAAGCTCAGAATGTTTACAAACCCCATCACTTCTTCATACCATTTTACCACAGGATGCATTCTGTTCCAGCCCACGTTACCTACACAGTGGTCCACATAAAGCAAGCCTACATCTTCAGGGTTGTAATCGCTTTCCCATTTTTCGTAGCCCGGCATGAATGCACCGCTGTAGTTTTTTCTTTCGATAAACATGTGCACAGTTTCACCGTAGGTGTAAATTCCGGACATTCTTACCTCACCGAATTCATCGGTGATTGTAGTTGGTTCCAGGTATGGTTTTCCGCCTCTTTTGGTTGTTTCTTCAAATGCCTGATATGCATCATCCACCCATAGTGCCAGAATTTTTACGCCGTCACCATGTTTTCTTACATGCTCGTTGATCGGTGAATCAGAGTTCAATCCGGTGGTTAGTACCAGTCTGATTTTTCCCTGTTGCAGTACATACGACGCTCTGTCGCGCACTCCGGTTTCCGGGCCGGCATAGGCGACACTCTGAAATCCGAATGCCGTTTTGTAGAAGTGGGCAGCCTGCTTTGCATTACCTACGTAAAACTCGATATAATCCGTTCCGTTTATCGGAAGAAAATTTTCAGCCTGAGCTATTTTCTCAGCAAATGTTAGTGTTGACATTTTACTTTTCTGTTTTTAATTTTATGCAATGCAAGTTACGAATTTTTGCTCAGAAAAGTACTGCAAATAACCACCGTTACCGTCCGAAATTTCTCGGAAAAGAGTCTTACATCAGAAGTTGATGGCAATTCCGACGGTCGGGGCAGACTGGTTGGTGGCCGGAATTCTGATCATGCCGACAGCCGGCTGCAGCCCGTTGTACCGTTCCCTGTTCTTTTTCGAAGCTCTGTAAAAGAAGTATGATGTTCCGCCGATCAGAATACCCACGATAATGAACGCTGTTCCTGCTTCCCTGCCAAATCCGTCGATGATATCATCCCGATTCTGGCTGTCATCAATAAAGAGGGCAGTACCCCAGATTGCTGAAGCTGCTCCCACTGAAAGCACAACGGTTCCCAGTGTTTTTTGAACTTTCGATTTTCTCAGATAATGTTCTGCCGATTTTTCGGCGGTTTCCTGTGCCCGAATCCTGCCATCGGTATCAGCAGAAAGAGCAGGGCTAATAATAGATTTTTCATCGCTTAAAATTTAATTTAATATGCAATGCATAATCAAATATATAAATTATTTTAAACCTTTTGCGGAAATTAGAAAAAGAAGTTCATTAATTGAAAAGTTTTCCCTTTATTTCATTAACAAACGAAGTATCTCTGTTTAACTGTCGTATTTTCTCTGCCTGGATTGCTTTTGTTTTAACCCTGCGTTTTTTTACCGGAATCAAAAAAAAATGGGAAAAAGGATCATGTATGAAATGGAAACAATGATTTTACTTATCGAAGAGCTACAAAACCAGTAAATGTATTTCTGGTCAATTGAATGAAAAGAACGCAATGAAAAAAATGAAAAATACCGGGAACGCTGTGCGACCCGGCATTTAAAGTTGAATAGTAAATAATATTTATAATAATCTTATTTACAATATAATATTAAGCAATATTTAAATTAATAGGTTAAGTAGAAAAAAGACTTTGTATTAATAATCGATTTCTACTTTGAACCTTTCGAATGCTGCTTCGCTGAGCATTTCTCGGTCATCAGGATGCGCGATTTCAATCAGTGCTTTTGCCCGTTGTCTTAAACTTTTTCCATACAGATAAGCCGTTCCGTATTCGGTACAGACATAGTGGATATGACCTCTCGTCGTTACCACACCTGCGCCCTGTTTCAGGAAAGGAACAATTCTCGGAATGCCCTTGTTGGTTCTGGAGGAAATGGCCATAATCGGTTTACCGCCTTCAGACAGTGCTGCGCCTCTCATAAAATCCATTTGTCCGCCAATACCTGAAAACTGATAGGTACCGATAGAATCCGCACAAACCTGTCCGGTAATGTCGATTTCGATTGCGGAATTAATCGCGTGCATTCTTTTGTTCTTCATGATGACAATTGGAAAGTTCACATGTTCCACATCCATAAATGCGATGGAAGGATTATCATCGACAAAATCATACAGTTTTTTGGTTCCGAAACAAAAACTCGTGATGGTCCGGTTTCGGTGCGTTCCTTTGTGCTTGTTGTTCACAACATCTTTTAAGATCAGATCAATTACGCCGTCGCTGATCATTTCCGTATGAATCCCGAGATCTTTATGATTTCCCAAGCATTTCAGAACGGCATCGGGTATAGTACCAATCCCCATCTGCAGCGTCGCTTTGTCATCGATGAGTTCTGCTACATTTTTACCGATTTCCATCTCGATATCACCGATTTTCGCACCGTAATCGAGCGTCATCAGTTCCTCTTCATGCATTACCATTTTATCGATGCGCTGCACGTGGACCATGGAATCGCCATGGGTTCTCGGCAGTTTCGGGTTTACAATGGCAATAACTTTTTTTGCTGAATCAACAGCGGCTCTCGCAACATCTACTGACGTTCCGAGCGAGCAGTATCCGTGCTGATCAGGAGGCGTAACAGTAACCACCGCAACATCGAGTGGCAGATGACCGTTTTTGAAAAGGATTGGGATTTCGCTGAGGAAAATCGGCACAAAGTCTCCACGATCACTGTTTACGGCTGCACGAACCGGAGTCGATGTAAACAGCGAGTTGATAAAAAAGCTGTCTTTGTACTGTTCCTTAGCTATTTCCACATTTCCCTGCTGCGTGATGGATACCAGTTCCACCCGCTTCAAACGGTGCGCATGCTTTGCCAGTTCATCATAAAAAAAGTTGGGGGTGCAGGCGCTGCCATGCCCGAAAATGCGGTCGCCGCTTCTTATTTCAGCAGCAGCTTCCTCGATACTTACGTAGTGGCTCATATTGAATATTTAACAATCCTAAAAATAGGAAATTTCTGCGGCTGGAGAAAATGAGAATGATCATGGCAGCGTTAAACTTTTATGAAATTTTCATAAAAAGCAGCAATAACAAATTAGTATGTAATAAATAATTTTCTACATTTGATTAAAACTACATGACATGAAACAATTTTTTATCATTGCAGCGCTATGTGTATTTTGTGCTGTACAAGCCCAGAAAGTAAGTTTTTCTGGAGGTTTGGGGATTTTCCGTGATTCGCATGAATCAGCGCGTCAGTTCGATCATCCGGAGCACCGCGGAACCACTTTCATCGCAGAACTGCATGCTGCAAAAGACAGACATTTGATGTCGGTTTCCGTTATTTACGGTGTCGAATTCATTCTCCTAAGTGATTCGGCGGTCAGTTTTACTGAGCTGAATGCAATGTATGGCCGGTCTTTTCCCGTTAATAAAGTTTTTCAAATCGAAACATTAGCGGGTATAGGATATTTCCACCTTAAAGACCCGGCATATTATGAAGATTATTATTACGATGCACCGTATTTCAAAACCGGCAGCGTGGCGTTTCCGCTGCGTGTAAACTTTCGCTTTTTTCCGGACTCCAGATTTGGTTTCGGAATCAAGACGAATTACAATATCAACTCGTTCAGCAATGTACTGTCAGCACAGATGTACGGAACAATCAGATTCTAAAAAATATCCGGAAATAACTCCCGGATATTTATTTAATTTTTTTACTCCTGACTTCTGTCGGCAAGGTAATTTTCCTGTTTTTCCAGCCATGAAGTGAGATAGCTTGGATCTTCAACCTTTAATGCCTCTTCCGTAATTTTTAACGGTCGGAAAGGATCGACCATCACGGCATATTCTTCTGTAAATTTCTTGCCGATGCTGCGCTCCATCGCACCTGGATGCGGTCCGTGCACAATTCCGCCAGGGTGCAGCGTAAAATCCATCAGGTCGATGTGGTTACGGCTCATAAAATCACCTTCTGTATAGAAAAGCACTTCATCTGAGTCGATATTGGAGTGGTTATATGGTGCAGGAACAGCAAGTGGATGATAATCATACATTCTGGCAACAAATGAACACACTACAAAATTATGTGCTTCAAAATTCTGGTGAATCGGTGGAGGAAGATGAACACGTCCGGTTATCGGTTCAAAATTCTTAATGTTGAATTTATACGGATAAAAATAACCGTCCCAACCGACAACATCGAACGGATGGGTTGCGTAGATAAAATCCCAGATTAAATTTTCCTTTTTTACTTTGATGAGAAATTCCCCTTTTTCGTCAATCGGTTCAGTAAAACGCGGCGCGATAATGTCGCGTTCGCAAAAAGGTGAATGCTCCAGCAACTGCCCGAATTCGTTGCGGTAACGCTTCGGCGTATAAATAGGAGAGTGCGATTCCAGGATGAAATGAACGTTTTCCTCATCTGCAAATTCGATCTGATAAATCGTACCGCGCGGAATGATGAGATAATCGCCAAATTCAAAATCGATGTCGCCGACAAACGTCTTCAAGGTTCCTGTTCCCTGATGAATGTAAATCATTTCATCACATTCAGCATTTTTGTAGAAGTAATCAGTCGATTTTCTCGGTTTTGCCAGTCCCATTTTCAGGTCGTTGTTCACCATGAGGAATTTCCGGCTGTCCAGAAAGTCATCTTCCGGCGTTATCTGCATTCCCTTAAACATGCGCGGTGTCACATTTTTCTCCACGGCGATTTTTGGGGCAACATCTTTCGGTTCGCCAATCGATTTTATTTGTGTGGGTCTGTGTATGTGATAAAGCAGGGAAGAAATACCGTGAAATCCTTCCGTTCCGAACAGTTGTTCATAGTAGAAATTTCCCTCTTCCGATTTATAAACTGTATGTCTTTTCTGCGGAATTCTGCCGCTTTGGATATACCTCATTTTACTTATTTCATTTCTGTAAAAATAAGGATTTTTTGGCGGAAATCACAAAATTTCAACGAGTTGTCGGGTAAGGTTTCGGCGTGAGTACATTTCGGATGCGGAACTTTCACTGTTTTGCAGACTTCCGTTTTTCCATTCCTCAAACACTTGCAGAATATAAGTTTTTGCCAAAATTTCATCCGAGTACAGAAAGTGTTTTCCGGCTTTTGTCTGGTTCAGGATGGTTTCCACATCGGCATTTTCCGGTCCGAAAGAGATGATCTTATTTCCGGTTGAAAGGTATTCAAATATTTTGCCCGGAATAATTCCCTTTGACGCAGCATTCGGGAAATTGGTGAGTACCAGAAGATCTGAAGCACGCATTTCCTCAACGGATTTCGCATGTTCCACATAACCGATATTTTTGATGAATTCAGACAGACCTGAATTCTGCAATTGCTTGAGAATATGATCGTCAATACGGCCAGTAAAACGAAGTTCGAAATGTTCTGCAAATTCGGGCTTTTCCTTAACGAGTTCAGAAAGTATAGTCCACAACACGGCAGGATTCCGCAACTGCTCCAGAACCCCGATGTAGCTCACGGTAAATTTTACGTTGTCCCTGCTTACTTTCGTTTCAGCTTCGGTATCAAACCCATTCGTAATGCACACGGCATTTGCACACTGATCCGAAAAATTCTTCGCATCGGTAAAACTGGTTGCAATGGTAATATCGGCATTCTGAAAAACGCTTTTTTCAAGTTTGCGGTGCTTTCTGTCAGCAGCTTTGGACAGTTTGAGATGCCGATAGTAGGAGATTTCAGTCCACGGATCCCGAAAATCTGCGACCCATTTCAAATTTGGAAATTCTTTTTTTAATTCGAGACCGATAAGGTGAAGTGAATGCGGCGGGCCCGTCGTTACGAGAACATCGTAGTGGTTTTCCCGAAGCAATTTCCTCAGATAACGCACAGAAGGATTTACCCAAAAAACCCT
>JAEWOM010000004.1 GCA_023399675.1 Bacteroidota bacterium | reverse complement strand
GAACCTTGAACTTTGAACCTTGAACCTTGAACCATAAACTTTGAACCTAAAATAAACCACTAAACAAACATACTTATGCCACAGGTAAATCCTTACATCACATTCAACGGCAACTGCGAAGAAGCCTTCAATTTCTACAAATCTGTTTTCGGCGGAGAATTCCCGTACATCGGCCGTTTCGGTGATATGCCGCCTTCCGAGGATGGAAAGCAGGTTTCCGAAGAAGAAAAAAACAGAATTATGCACGTCTCCCTCCCGATTTCCAGCGAAACGGTACTGATGGGAAGCGACACGGGCGGCGAATGGGCAGCACATCACAATGCGGGTAACAATATCGCGCTTTCGCTCAACACCGATTCCCGTGAGGAGGCTGATTGTCTGTTCAACGGACTTTCTGAAGGTGGAAAAGTAACCATGCCGCTTTCAGAAACCTTCTGGGGTGCTTATTTCGGGATGTGGACTGATAAATTCGGGATCAACTGGATGGTCAACTACGACGATCCGGCGAAAATGCAGCACTAAATGTATCAGAACCAGCACGTTTGAAGATTCTTTGATGCCACTGCAAAACGACGATAGCGTTTCGACGAATCAAATAAAAAAGCCCAGTGGAAATCGAGCAAAGTTCTTGTTCCGTGCTTCGTTTCAAACCAAACTCCCGTAATTTTCGGGAGTTTTCGTATTTTTAACTTTCCTGAATAAAGCAGAAAATAGAAATAGAATTCTTCCTTTTGCAAGGAGAATTTTTCCACCGGCTTTAGACAAAAGCGGACCACGAAGTGGTCAGATAAAAATAGCCGTCGGTGCAACCAACGGAAAGGAAGAAGATCATAGTGCAGCAGACTACGAAGTGGTAAAATATGAATAGCCCCAGGTGAAACCAAGGGCAAGGAAAAAACTATAGAGAAGCAGACCACGAAGTGGTCTAATAAAAATAGCCGTCGGTGAAACCAATGGAAAGGAAAAAACAACCAACGGAAAAATCAATAGTATCTAATATTAAAAAAAATTATGGCAGAAAATAAAACACAACCAACCGGTGCTTCAGTCGAAGAATTTATAAGGAATTCTGATCCCAAAAAAGTAGAGGACAGTTTCAAACTCATCGAACTGATGGAGAAGGTTTCAGGTGAAAAGGCATATATGTGGGGGCCTTCAATCGTGGGTTGCGGCAATTACCATTATAAAAATGAACGCGGCAGGGAAGGAGACGCACCACGGCTCGGCTTCTCACCGCGCAAAAGTAAATTTTCACTCTACGTGCTGTATAAAGATCATGATGATATGGATCCGCTGCTCGAAAATCTTGGGAAAGTCGACGTGGCAAGAGGCGGCTGCGTTTACTTCAAAAAGCTGGACGATTTGAATATGGAAGTCCTGGAAGATTTGCTCGTGGCCTCTTTAAAAGAGACCAAACAGCGTTGGGGATAATAATCATGTCATTAAAATATGATCCGGCGTGATCGGTAAGTTCCGGAAACGTTTTCCGGTTGCATTGTAAATCGCGTTTCCGATTGCTACTGCAGTTCCGATGATTCCCACTTCTCCGAGGCCTTTTGCGCCGCTGGGATTCAAATTGTAGTCAGGTTTATCGATAAAAGCGACTTCAATAATGGGCACATCGGCATTTACCGGAAAATGATATCCGGCTAAATCATTCCCAATCAGGGAATTCAACCGGTGGTCGATGCTCATTTCTTCCATCAGGGTCATTCCGACGCCGCCGACTGCCGCACCGATGATTTGGTTTCGTGCGGGTTTCTCACTGATAACTTTTCCGCCGTCAACGACGCTGACAAAACGGTCCACTTTTACTTTTCCGGTTAATTCATGTACACGTACTGTACAGAAATGTGCTGCACAGGAAGCAAATGCAAATTTTTTCTGGGTTTCCCCCGGCGCTGAGGTTTCCTCAACAGCAATCACAGAAAGTTTATTTTTCTCAAAAATTTCGCTAAATGAAATAGCTTTGTGATTTGTTGAATTTTTGAGTCCGGTTTCATTCAAAACGAAATCTTTAGTTTCAACTGATGCAAATGAAGGATCGATTTTAGCGGCGTACGTTATCAGTTCTTTTTTCAGGGATTCTGCAGCTGCTGCAAGCGCCGCACTCAATGAAGATAGTCCACGACTGCCGCCCTGACTTGGTGCAGGAGGCAAATCCGATCTTCCCAATTCGATGGTGATTTTTTCCTTCGGAATTCCGGTTGCATCATGAATGATATTCAGCATCGATGTTCCCGTTCCTGTTCCGATATCGGTCATGGCTGTTTTCACAATTGCGTTGCCGTTTCTGTCCAGTTCAATACCTGCACTTGCTTTGTTTCGTCCTGCTGTCCACATTCCGACCGCCATTCCGTAGCCTGTTAACCAATGGTCTTTACGTTTTTGTCCGGGCTGGCTTTTTCTGTTGCTCCAGCCGATTTGCGCAGCGCCTTTTTGGATACATTCTTTTAAAAAATGGGTGGACCACTGTTTACCGCTTTCAGGATCGGTAACGTCCGATATATTCTGCATCCTGATCTGTACAGGATCTGCACCGATTTTATAGCAAAGTTCGTCAATAGCCGTCTCCAGTGCAAAAGCACCGGTGCATTCGCCGGGCGCTCGCATCCAGGTAGGAGTCGACATATTCAGCGGAACAGTGCTCATCTCGGTTTTCAGATTTTCAAATCCATAGCACAGTCTGCTTATTCTCGTAATATTTTCTTTAAAATCCTCGTATTTCGATGTCGTATTTCGGCTTTGATGAAGTAATCCGGTGAATTTTCCGTTCCCGTCTGCGCCAAGTTTTATTTTTTGCCAGGCTTCAGGTCGGTACCCTGTCAGCAGAAACATCTGTGGCCGACTCAACATCAGTTTTACCGGTCTGCCTACCTTTTTTGCTGCCAACGCCGCGAGAATGCTGTTGGACCATACACGTAAACCGGCTCCAAAGCCTCCACCCATAAATTCAGTAATGACCTCGATGCTTTCAGGCGGTATTCCAAAGATTTTTGACATCGTGCTCTGTACGCTGTTTACACCCTGGTTCTTATCAAATAGTTTCAGGGAATCACCGTTCCATTGCGCTATGGTTGCGTGCATTTCCAACGGATTGTGCACTTCGCCTTCAATGTGGAATTCCTGTTCAATGATATGTCGACTCGAAGCCCCTGCCTGTACACTACCGCGTTCTTTACCATCGTTCTTTAACGGAACTGAACGATGGGTTTTCTTAAAATCCGTATTAGCAGTGGATTCGGCGTAATTTGTTTCGATCAGCGACGCTGCATAGTGGGCTTCTTCCAGGGTATTTGCCACAACTACTGCCACCGGTTGGCCTTTGAAGTATATTTTGTCGGTATGCAGAACGGCAAGTCCTGCATTGGTTTCCTTTATTTTTGCTTCATTTGCCCAGCCCGGAAGAACAGGTTTGTTCTGATGGGTAATGATATCGATGACGCCGTCCGCAAGTTTGGCATTTTCAGTGTTTACAGATTGCAGTGTTCCGGCTGCTATGGTACTGCCTACAATTACTGCGTAACACGCATTCGGTACAGAATATTCAGCTGCGTATTTTCCGCCACCGGTTACTTTGGCAACTGCTTCTGCGCGGCCTTCATTTACATTAATGATTTCGGATTCTTCGAAAAATGACATGGGAATCAGGATGAAGTTAAACAATTTTGAAGCGCGGTAATAATGCCGCCGTGAAGCATTTCTTTCTTAAATCCGTTCTGCGAAAGCGGTTTTATGTCCTTGATGATGAGGTCTGCAGCTTGTGTAAAACTTGCTGTGTTTGCTGCTTTGTTTTTCAGGAAATTTTCTGCTTCATACCAGCGCCACGGCTTGTGTGCAACACCACCGGAGGCAAGCCTGGCTGATTTGATGATGCCGCCGGAAATTTCCAGTGCAGCAGCTACGGATATCAGAGCAAAAGCATAAGATGAGCGGTCGCGTATTTTTAGATAGGCGTAATTCTTTTGGAAATTATTCGCCGGAACTTCGATATGCGTAATAA
>JAEWOM010000279.1 GCA_023399675.1 Bacteroidota bacterium | reverse complement strand
CCTGCAGAATACAAAGACAAAAATACGGCAGGGCAGAACACCAAAAATCCGAATGAATTCACTTATCCGTACTACGGTTCTTTCGTATACTGGGTTACGAAAGGATATGCGGTACTGGATGATGCTGCGTTTCCGATCATCGGTGAAGGAACTACTGAGCCGAACGATTCCTTTGTTCCACAGCTTGTAGCGAACGGAAAAGCAGCGATAGATGCGCTGGATAAACTCGGCTATATCGACCGGAACAGAGTTGCTGTAGGCGGACACTCGTACGGTGCATTTATGACGGCCAATCTGTTGACACATTCGAACGATTATGCCTGTGGAATTGCAAGAAGCGGTGCGTACAACAGAACGCTTACCCCGTTTGGTTTCCAGAGTGAACAAAGAAATTACTGGGACAACCCGAATCTGTACAACACAATGTCACCGTTCATGAATGCGCATAAAATGAAAAAACCAATGCTGCTGATTCATGGTGATGCCGACAATAATCCCGGAACGTTCACACTGCAGACAGAAAGATATTTTCAGGCGCTGAAGAATCTCGGTGCGCCGGTAAGGATGGTTTTGCTACCAAAAGAAAGCCATGGTTATGCCGCTAAGGAAAGCATCCTGCATGTATTGTGGGAACAGGATCAGTTTCTGGAGAAATGCCTTAAAAAATAGCAGGTAACAATTCAGCCCGCAGAAATTTCTGCGGGTTAGTTTTTTATTCTTCTTTTTGAAAGTCGTAAAAACCGGAGTACGAGAAGCACCGCTGAAATTGTGAGTCCCAAACCTAACGCAATCCACATTCCGAAAGCACCTATTTTCAGCGTTACACATAAAAAATATCCGAGTGGTATCGTGATGATCCAATATGCTATAAACGTCAGATAGCTTGGAACTTTTACATCCTGCATACCGCGTAGAATACCAAGAGCACAAACCTGGATACCGTCCGAAAGCTGGAAAAGTGCTGCAATGATCAACAGTTTTGATGCCAGCGCGATTACTTCCACGTCCTCTTTTTTGGTAAAGAATGTGGGCAGAATATTTTTGAACACGATGAAAAACAGACCGCAGACAAGCATAAAAATAAATGCGAGTTTCAGATTGTTAATTCCGATTTGACGCAGTTCCATAAAATTCTTCTCACCGAATTTCCTTCCGACCATAATGGTTGAAGCTACGCTGAAACCGATGCACAGGTTGAATGTGAACGATGCCATGCTTAACGCGATCTGATGACTTGCAATATCTTTTGCTGAAATCAAACCGCAGATAAATGCCGCTCCGGCAAAAGCAGTGACCTCGAAAAACATCTGCAATGCCGTAGGAATGCCGAGTTGCAGCATTTTCTGAAATATCTTTCTGGAAGTATTCTGCACCCTGATACGGAACGCTTTGATGTATTTCTGCGTAATTTCATTCCGGAACATGATATACATCAGCACACCGACCATGAAAACACGGGAAATAAGCGTTGCTGTTGCCGATCCTTTTACGCCCATTTCCGGAAATCCGAACATTCCTTTGATCAGAATATAATTCAGAGCGATATTCACAACATTCGCTGCAATGGTCGCTTTGGTTACGCCAACAGTAAATCCGAGCCCTTCCGAAACCTCGCGGAAGGTCTGAAAGACCATGAACGGTAACATGCTGATTGCCATTATCCAAAGAAAATCCTGTGTATCAGGGATGATTTCTGCAGGCTGATCAAGATAGGGAAGTAGCGGAACGAATCCCAATAAAACAAGCATCAGCAGAAACCCGACTGCGAGATTAAGTAAAAATCCGTGCTGGAAAACAGACTGTATTCTGCCGTCATTGTTTTTTGCGTGGGCTTCTGAAACAAGGGGCGGAATCGCAAAAGAAATTCCGAGTCCGAATACAAAAACCGAAAAAAACAGTGCGTTACCGAGTGACACGGCAGCCAGTGCATTGGCGCCAAGCAGATTGCCGACGATGATGTTATCGAAAAGCTGAACGGAAACCTGGCCGAGCTGCGTAAGCATTACAGGTACGGCAAGTTTTACGGTCTGTTTGGTATATGCGTTATTGAGTGATTTCACGGCGCCGCAAAAGTAAGAATAAACTCTATTACAAGCAGAAAATAAAAAACCCAGCCGAAGCTGGGTAAAAACTAATAACCATGAAAACTCAAATTAAACATGAGAATCGTAAAAGTTAGTTGCAATTTGCATGCCAAAAAAAAATTATACGAATTCTCCGTCCGAATCTTCAATACAAATGTAGGTATTTTTCGTAATTTTGCGCCATTCAAAAAAATAATATATGTCAGGAAGAATCACCTTTACCATGATTAAGCCGGATGCTGTTGCAGATGGTCACACAGGAGCGATCCTCGGGAAAATTGCAGAAGCAGGTTTCAAGATCAAAGCGATGAAGCTTACGCAACTTACGCTGGACGATGCCAGAAAATTCTACGAGGTACACAGTGAAAGACCTTTTTACGGTGAATTGGTTGAGTTTATGAGCCGCGGACCGATTGTAGCAGCAGTGCTGGAAAAAGACAATGCGGTGGAAGATTTCAGAACGCTGATTGGAGCAACCAATCCTGCGGAAGCAGTTGAAGGAACCATTAGAAAGCTGTATGCTAAGAATGTAGGAGAAAATGCTGTGCATGGATCAGATTCCGACGAAAATGCTGAAATAGAAGCGAAATTTCATTTCTCAGGTCGCGAAATTTTCTAAACAAAGCGTAACACCATTTATTGAACAGTCCGGATTTCCGGACTGTTTTTTTATGTTTAAAAGGGAATGTACAGTTTAATGATAGCAGTAGCAGTTATTACTGCTCATTAATTTTGTTGCAGAAAAAAACTGCCCGGAGGCAGTTTCATTCGTTTTATCTCTTCGGCGGATAATTAGCCATGATTTCTGCAACAATTTGCGGAATCTGCTTTTGTTTACTTCTTGGCGAATCAACGGAAATCCCGCTGCCGATTCCCTGCCAAACCAGTTTATTGCTGCGTGCTTCAATAAAGTCCAGAATCAGCGCTCCTTCGTTGTAATTGGAACTCCAGGTTCTGTTCATACCGACACCCCAACCGAAAGGTCCGCCCCAGCCATACATTCCGTAAGGACTGCCGCTGTTGATGTCGCGGATTTTTTTGTGGTTAGCCTTGATGTTGATAATCAGATCCGGGTTGTCCGCTACCGAAAGTCCTTTCATCTGAAGCTGCTTCGAAACTTCGTTGAGTACACGGTCTTTATCGATATCGTTAAGTTTCAAATCATCAACGCGCAGTTTATATGTGCGGTAATTGTTGAAGGTAGCCGTTTCTGCATAATCTGTTCTCACATTAAAAGGAGAGCAGGACGTAAGCGCCAGCGTTGCTGATGCAGCAAGAAGTATGAAATATTTTTTCATGTTTCTAATTATTTTTTGAGGTTTTTCTTAAATGTGTCTGTTTTCTTATCATATCCATACGGACAGTGGCGGCATCCGCTTTTACAGCAATATCCGCGTTTAAGGTGATACTTTTTTGTAAACACCCTGTAGCCCTGCTCGTTATAGTAGAAGTCTTCGTTTTCTTTGATGCTGGTATTATTCATAAGTTAAAATGCAGAGTAAAATTATATTTTTGTAAAGTGATTATCTTTCATCTGCATCTCCTCAAAAATACGAAAATACGCGGTATTACCATTTTTCCGTTCGTTTTTCTGCGCAGTGCACTTGATAAGCATGATAAGAAACTGGTGAACCACGAAAAGATTCACATCCGGCAGCAGGTGGAACTGCTGCTCGTGTTTTTCTACCTCTGGTATTCTCTGGAGTTTCTGTACTGGTATATCAAACTGAATGATGCCGATCTCGCGTACCGCTATATTTCTTTTGAAAGGGAAGCGTATGCAATGGAAGATGACCTCAATTATCTGAGCAAGAGAAAGCTGTTCAGTTTCTGGAATTACATTGGAAACTAAGGTTTTTCCGTTTGCTTTATTTTTTCCAGCACGAAATTCAGTTCAGGATCTTCACCTGTAAAATGATCCGAAAGTTCCGGTATTACTTCATGATGAGGAATCACGCCTTTCATCGTATGGGTAAATTCAATGTTCGGCTTGATGAGCATAATCCCGATTGGCAGTTTCAGCTTGGAATTCGGTAATTTTACGGTAGCGTATCTTCCGGCAATATTTCCGTCGTTGGCACCGCCGGTTTCTTCACCAACAATTTGCGCCCGTCCGTCAGCTTTTAATTTGGCAGCGATGATGGACGACGCCGAAAAACTTCCGCCGTTTACCAATAGATACAGATTTCCGTGAAAGGAATTTTTTTTTGCTTTTTTTCCAGCGAATAGATTATTGCGCAGCAACAGGTGGTCGCCTTCTTTTTTTGTACTTAAAAGCAGCCCCGCGGCATAAAAAGGATAAACAGCAAATGCAGCCGGTTTCAGAACATTCGGAACAGAATTGTAGTAATCTGCCTGAAAAAGGGCTTTCGTAGAATTGATTTCCATATCCCTGATGAACGGATACCGGTCAGCACCGAGATATCGGTACAAAGTGGTAATTTCTGCCACCGAACCTCCCGGATTATTCCGAACATCGAGAATCAGGTTTTCGGTGCCCGCTTTTTTCAGCGCTGCATAACTTTCCCGATAGAATCTGTTGGAAAACTGTCCGGAGAAAGTACGAACCGTCATTAAGGCCGTTGCAGAATCTTTGTCAATAAATTTCAGTTCACGGTTAAACTGTTTTTCCGCCGGATCATAGTCTTTGGTTTTCTGCTGTTTCAAAGTCCGGGTTTGCTTTTTTTCTGCGCTTTTTTCTTCAGCTTCAAGTTTTTCGCGTTTAAGCCAGAACTGTTTTTCTTGATTTTCAAACAGCGTATGCACCTGTACACTGTCCAGAAT
>JAEWOM010000270.1 GCA_023399675.1 Bacteroidota bacterium | reverse complement strand
GCCTATTTACCTGAAATGCAGGGTTATTTATTTATTTTACTGATAAAAATCAGGTTTTTTACGATAATGATAAATGTAAAAATAAGCAGGAAAAATTATTTATTATGCAATCAATCGGTAACGGCTTTCAGGCTGATATCGATGTTTTCTGCGGAGTGCGTTAATGCGCCGGCCGAAATAAAATCAACACCTGTAGCCGCAACTTCTTTCAGAACATCACGCATGATACCTCCGGACGCTTCAACCTCACACTTGCCGTCAATTATTTCCACGGCTTTTTTCATGTTTGCCACATCCATATTGTCGAGCATAATGCGGTCCACTTTTACAGCGAGTGCTTCCTCCACTTCTTCCAGATTTCTGGTCTCCACTTCTATTTTGAGTTTTTTCCTGTTCTTTTTCAGGTACTCCCTGCACATTTTTACCGCATTTGTAATGCTGCCGTTGTAATCGATGTGGTTATCTTTCAGCATCACCATGTCGTAAAGTCCGTACCGGTGATTGGTGCCGCCGCCAATGGCCACAGCCCATTTCTCGCAAATTCTGAAATTGGGTGTGGTTTTCCGCGTGTCGAGCAGCTTTGCTTTGGTGCCAACAAGCCTGCTGTCCCAATCGTGGGTCAGCGTGGCGATTCCGCTCATTCGCTGCATACAGTTCAGTACCAGACGCTCGGTTTGCAGAATGCTTTGCGCTTTTCCTGTGACGATGAATGCGATATCTCCTTTTTTCGCTGATTGTCCGTCTTTAATCAGCACTTCCACGGACATCGACTTATCAAAAAACCGAAAAATGTACTCTGCCAGTTCGACACCTGCAACGATACAGTCCTGTTTGATGATGCATCTCGCTTTCTGTACCAATTCTTTCGGAATGGTACTTAATGTGGAATGGTCTCCATCCTGAATATCCTCTTCCAGGGCATTTTTTATAAATTCTTTTAAGGCTTTATCGGTTACGTATTTCGGTCTCATGCAGATTTTTTAAATTGTTTAATGATTTCGCTCAACAGTAACGGTCAGCGGTTCCTTAGCCAGATCCTTATTGTAGAAAGAACCTTTATTTTCGGTCATTTGAAGTGAATGTTTGATGATGAGGTATGAAACATTGACAATGTTTCTGAGTTCAGAAAGTTGGGGTGACATAATTGCGTAATTGTACAGCTCTGTCACTGCTTCATAAATTTCCTGCTGTTTTCTTTTTGCAAGCTGAAGTCTGGCATTACTCCGAACTATGGCGACGAGGTCACTCATCAGTTCCTGCAGTTGTTTCCTCAGATAGGAAATCATGATCATCTCATCCATGATGCGCATGCCTTCCTCATTCCATTCGGAAACCGATTCGATGTCCTCATAGTTAAACGTATCGACTTTTAAAAGTTCAACTGATTTCATTGCAGCATTGTGCCCGAAGACCAGACCTTCCAGCAAAGAGTTTGAAGCCAGCCTGTTTGCGCCGTGCAGACCGGAATTGGCACATTCTCCTACGGCAAAAAGATTTTTAATGGAGCTTTGTCCGTCGATATCAACATCAATTCCTCCCATCAGATAATGACATGCAGGTACTACCGGAATCAACTGCTTGAAAGGATCGATGCCTTCATCAAGACATTTTTGATAAATATTTGGAAAATGATCGATGAATTTTTTTCTGTCCATGTGCCTGCAGTCGAGTCCGACATACTCATCACCGGAAATTTTCATTTCGTTGTCTATTGCTCTCGCTACAATATCCCGTGAAGCCAGTTCTTCGCGCTCATCATATTTATGCATGAACGGTTCATCATCTTTGGTTCGCAGTTTGGCTCCGTCGCCGCGCACCGCTTCAGAAATCAGAAACAGCATGCCGTCCAGTTTCGAATATAAAGCGGTTGGATGAAACTGGTAGTACTGCATGTTGGAAACCTTACCGCGTGCTCTGTGCACAAAAGCAATTCCGTCGCCTGTTGCAATGATGGGGTTTGTGGTGTTTTTATAGACATGTCCGGCTCCGCCGGTGGCAACCAGAGTTATTTTCGCCGTTATTTTCTTTATTTTTTTCGTCGTTTGGTCCAAAACATAGGCTCCGAAACAGGTGATTTTGTCGAGATCGAGAATTCTTCCCGGAATCTGGTGCTCGGTAAGCAGATCAATTACGTAATGATGGTCCAGTATTTCAATATTTGGCGAATTGTTGGCGGTTTGCAGCAGGGCGCGTTCAATTTCAAAGCCTGTAATATCTTTATGATGGACAATTCGGTTTTCGGTGTGTCCTCCTTCTCTTCCCAGTTTGTAATCGCCGTCTTTCTCCTTGTCGAAACGTGTTCCCCAGTCCACGAGTTCCTGAAAACGGGAAGGTCCTTCTTTAATGACCATTTCCACAACCTCGCGTTTGTTTTCGCCATCTCCGGCACGCATGGTATCTTCAATGTGTTTTTCGAAATTATCATTATCGAAATCCGTAACCACTGCAAGTCCTCCCTGCGCATACTTGGTGTTGCTTTCATCTTCATCTGCTTTGGTGACGATGATGATTTTGGTTTCGGGAAGTTGTTCAGCGATTTTTATTGCGTAGGATAATCCGGAAATTCCGGAGCCGATTACGAGAATGTCAGCATTCATCTTTTAATTCTTTTAGAAAAAAGTTCAGTTAGTGGAATTTATACAGCAGTTCATCAGGCTTGCGTACTTTTTTGTTTTTACTGAAGGCGTCATCATGTGCGCGGTAACCCAGGGCGAGGGTTACTGTAACTTTCTCCGCTTCAGGGTCAATACCGAGGATTTCTTCAATAATACCGCTTCTGAAACCTTCAATCGGGCAGGTGTCTACATTTTCCAGGGCGGCCGCGAACATCAGATTTCCGAGTAAGATATACCCCTGTTTTTCGTTCCAGACCACAATTTCTTCGGGCGATTGCCTGCTTTTAAATGTGTTGATACTGTTTTTAAATGGCTCCAGGTTTTCAATCTGCATTTCCCGCCCCTGGGCAATATGCTGAAAATACCGTTCAACATAATCATCTTCGATGCCTTTTCGTGCGACAATTACCAGCAGATGTGAACAGGTTGAAATTTGCGCCGGATTGTAAAAGGCGGGTATCAGTTCCTCCAGTTTTTCCGGACTGCCAATTACATGGATTTTATAAGGCTGCAGTCCCTGCGAACTCGCTGAAAGCTTTCCTGCTTCGAGAATCCGGTTCAGGATGTCCTCCGAAATAATTTTGCTTTTATCGAATTTCTTTACGGAATAGCGTTTTTTCAGTGCCTCAATATAATCCATCTATCAAATATAGAAATTTTTGACCGTAGATTATGTGCCTGCAGTGATGGAATTAAGGTTAAATTTTGCCAAAAAAACAGATGTGATAAATAAAGGAACATAGAGCCGTGCTTCATACAGAATCCCCGTATAAAAGCACATCACGATATATGGAAGTGAAAAAATGTGAAACCACAGAATGAGCCTTCGGTTTGTGGAATGATTGCAGATCTTTAAGGTGAACAGCATGAAAACCAGCCAAAACATGCCGCCAAGCCAGTTCTTCGGATCGGTGCAGTTTTGCATGAGCAGATTTCCGTCATTTGTCGTGAAACTCTCGCTGAAAAACCGAATACCGAAATAGGCTGCAACAAAGGCCAGTGCAAGAATAACCAATGGTAAAATCATTTCTTTCCGGAATCCGTATCGCACGAGCAGAACTGAAGCCGCAAAAGAAAGCGATAAAGCCGAAGACTCGCGGTTCAGTGTGGCAATCACGATCAGCAATAGTGGCAGAATCAGCGCGCTGCCAGAACTTTTATCAAAATACCGCATAAAAACCAGCGTGAAAAGCAACAGAAAGAAATAGCTACTGATATCATAGGGTACAATGACGAATTGTGTTAATCCAATGGTTAGCAGTATAACAGCTGTAATTAGAATTTTTTCAGACGCGTTTCCGGAGAAAAAACGCTGATGCGTGATGATGGTGGCTGTAATCGCAGTAAGCACTGCGAACAGGGTGTTCAGCACGTACAGCGCTAAATAAAAGCGCGGTTCGGCAGCGGAATCGAGGAATTTAAATCTGAAAATTTCAAAATTGATATTAAGTGTACCGAGCCATTCATAAACGGCAAACAATAACCAGCCACTCAATAAACGGTGCTGATAAATACCGGACCGAAACTGCTCGGAAAACTGTTCGAAATTCAGGATTTCCGACGAGTAAATATTCGCAAATCCAAAATACACCAGTGTGATAACCACCACGGCAAGCAGTGTCGTAAAAATCAGATCCTGAAAAACAGTATTCAGCTTCATGCCATTTTATTGAAACTGCTCAGTTTACTTACTGAAATCAGATAAGGCTTTTCAAATACTGACCGTATCCGCTCTTACCGTACTTCGCTGCAGCGTCCATTAGCTGCGTCTCGTTAATGAATCCCTTCTTAAAGGCAATTTCTTCGATACATGAAATCTTGAAACCCTGTCTTTTTTCAAGAACTTTTACAAATTCGGACGCTTCGTGAAGTGAATCGAAAGTTCCCGTATCCAGCCAGGCTGTCCCGCGCGACATTACGCCCACTTCAAGCTGTCCTTTTTCAAGGTATATTTTGTTAACGTCAGTAATTTCCAGTTCACCTCTTGTGGAAGGTTTCAGATTTTTTGCGATTTCTACCACCGAATTATCATAAAAATACAATCCCGGAACTGCATAATTCGATTTAGGTGCAGTAGGTTTTTCCTCGATGGAAATCGCTTTCTGGTTTTCATCAAACTCTACCACACCATATCTTTCCGGATCTGAAACCTGGTAAGCGAAAACACATCCTCCTTTCACATTGGTTTTGGAGGAAAGCAGTTGCGGCAGCCCGGTTCCGTAGAAAATGTTGTCACCCAAAACGAGCGCCACAGAATCGTCACCGATGAACTCTTCACCCAGGATGAAAGCCTGCGCCAAACCGTCCGGACTTGGCTGAACTTTGTATTCAAATTTGCACCCAATTTGCGAGCCATCACCCAGCAGTTTCTGGAAAGCTTCCGAATCGTGCGGAGTGGTAATGATCAGTATTTCTCGAATTCCAGCCAAAAGTAGGGTAGAAAGCGGATAGTAAATCATCGGTTTGTCGTAAACCGGCATCAGCTGCTTGCTTACAGCAATTGTTAAGGGATAAAGTCTGGTTCCGGAACCTCCGGCAAGAATAATGCCCTTCATTGTGAGTTGTTTAGTGGTTTGGTTGTTTAGTAGTTTAGTGTGTGAGCAGTTCGTAAATCAGTCCTTTCTGAGGTTATCTCTTATTTGCTGGCAATGTCCATTTTCCGGAATTGATAATCATACTCGTAAGTATCGAGAGTATTTCATCATATTTTCCGTTTAGGTTATTGAACGTTTCTTCGTTAATATAACCACAGGCAAAAGCGAAATTCAGCCAGTTTTGTGTTTCAGTCGCTTCGCCGTCGGCGTCAGTTAATTTGTTTTCAAACAGTTTCGGATAGCGTCTTTTCCTACATCCTTCGGCAACGTTTCCGCATACAGAAAGGGAGGATCTCCTGATTTGGTCTGTTAGCGAGTATTTCTCTTCAGCAGGAAAATTCTTTGTAATATGGTAAATATCCATCGCTGCATCAAATGCCTTCTGGTACACAATCAAATCCCTGAATGATTTCGCAAATGCCATTTTCAAAAGAGTTCCTGTTCACTAAACTACTAAATCACAAAACTACTCAACGACTTATTTATACTGTTCCTGATAATACTTCTGATAATCTCCGCTCGTCACGTGTTCCAGCCACTCCTTGTTTTCCAGGAACCAGTCGATTGTTTTTGAAAGGCCTTCCTCAAAAGTTACGGAAGGTTTCCAGCCCAAATCGTTGGCCAGTTTCGTTGCATCGATGGCGTAACGTTTGTCGTGTCCTGGCCTATCTTTTACAAACGTGATCAGTTTTTCTGAATAACCTGCGGGTTTTCCGATTTTTTCATCCACCTGCTTGATGAGTTCTTTCACCAGATTGATGTTCTGCCACTCGTTCCAGCCGCCGATATTGTAGGTTTCGCCGGTTTTTGCTTCGTGGAAAATCTGGAAAATGGCTTTGGCGTGGTCAATGACGTAAAGCCAGTCTCGGGTATATTTTCCGTCGCCGTATATTGGAAGCGGTTTTTCGTTCAGGATGTTGTGGATGCATAGCGGAATCAGTTTTTCCGGGAAGTGGTTCGGACCGTAATTGTTCGAGCAGTTCGAAATGATGAACGGCATTCCGTAGGTGTTTCCGTAAGCTCTTACTAAATGATCTGAAGCTGCTTTGGAAGCTGAATATGGTGATTTCGGATCGTAAGAAGTTTCTTCAGTGAAAAATCCGGTTTCACCCAGCGCGCCGTACACTTCGTCGGTAGAAACGTGATAGAAAAGATTGGTTCTTTTTTCATCCGGGAAATTTCCGTGCGTATGATTTTCGTTTAACGTCCATCTTTCGCGGCAAAGATTCAAAAGATTAGCCGTTCCGATGACATTCGTATTGATGAATGCGTTCGGATCCGTGATGCTTCTGTCCACGTGGGATTCCGCAGCCAAGTGAACCACTGCGTCAGGACTGTATTTATCAAAAACCGCCTGCAGTTCTTCCGGTTTGGTTATGTCTGCTTTTTCGAAAACGTAATTCGGTTCATTTTCGATGTCCTTCAGGTTTTCCAGATTTCCGGCGTAGGTCAGCGCATCAAGGTTGATGATTTTTGTGTTTGGTAGGTTTTTCACGAACTCCCGAACCACGTGCGACCCGATGAAACCGGCTCCTCCGGTGATGATGATGTTTTTCATATATGTTACTTTCGACTTTCGCCCATCGGCTTCCAGCCTGTTGTTATCTTAATAATATTATTTCGAAAAATGCTTTCGCATGCATGTTATCGTTTTATTTTTCACTTCTAATTACTAAATTACTCAACAACTCAAGATCAAACCCCAACAGTTCGCCTGCCGATTGATTTATAAAAGAAGCCGTTCTGTTCCGGTATTTCCAATGGAAACATATTTCTTCCGTCGAAAATAGCTTTATTTTTCATTTTCTCTGCCATCAGGCTGAAGTTCGGATTTTTGAATTCCGGCCATTCAGTGGCAATAAGCAGACAGTCTGCATTTTCAAGTGCCGAGTACATGTCGGCAGCATATCCTATTTGGTCTCCACAGATTTTTCTCACATTTTCTTCCGCGATACTGTCGTAAGCAACGATTTCCGCCCCTTTTTCGAGCAAAATTCTGATATTATCCAGTGAAGAAGCTTCGCGAATATCATCTGTATTTGCTTTGAATGCGAGACCCCAAACGGCAATTTTTCGGTCTTTCAAATCACCGTTAAAATATTTTTCAATCTCATGCGTGAGAATCACTTTTTGCGAAGCATTGACCTGTTCCGTTGCTTCAAGGATTTGGAAGCTGAAATTTTCATCTTTACCGGATTTCACCAAAGCTTTAACGTCTTTAGGAAAGCAGCTTCCGCCATAACCGATTCCGGGGAACAGAAAACGGTGACCAATACGGTCATCTGCGCCCATTCCCAAACGAACTTTGTCCACATCTGCACCTACTATTTCACAGTAGTTCGCTATTTCATTCATGAAGGTAATCTTCACTGCCAGAAAGGAATTCGCTGCGTATTTAGTGAGTTCAGACGATTTTTCGTCCATAAATATAATAGGTATACCGGTATTGGTAAAGGGCTGATATATTTTAGCCATGATTCCTTTGGCTTTATCGGAAGAGCTCCCGACAATCACACGTGCGGGGTTCATGGAGTCTTCCACAGCAAAGCCTTCCCGGAGAAATTCCGGGTTGGAAACCACGTCAAACGGCAGATCTGTCTTCGCTGAAATGGTTTCTTTAACTTTCTGCGCAGTTCCAACAGGCACGGTGGATTTATTCACAACCAGTTTGTACTTGGTCATCAGTTCGCCGATGTCTTCTGCCACCTTCAGTACATAACTCAGGTCTGCGGAGCCGTCTTCACCGGGAGGTGTGGGCAGCGCGAGATAAATTACTTCACTTTTATCCAGCGCTTCTTTCAGATTTGTGGTAAAGAAAAGACGTTGCGCCTGAATATTACGGTTAAACATTTCTTCCAGGCCGGGTTCGTAAATCGGAACCTCTCCGCGCTTCATCATGGCTACTTTTTCAGCATCTATATCTACGCAGTAAACGGAGTTCCCTAATTCTGCAAGGGTGGTACCTGTTACGAGTCCAACATAACCAGTTCCGACGATAGTAATATTCAAGGATTGTGTTTTTTGAAATTTTTCGGTGCAAATTTAGCTAAAATTTAGCAGAGGGTCAGGCATTATCGTCTGTTCTGTTTTGCAGAAGAGCAAAAATGTCATATATTTGCAAAAGATTTACGGAAACAGATGAAAAGGCTTCGAAAGAAAGCCTTTTTTCGTAGCATGAAGGCTTATGGATTTTAGACAGAGAATTGAAGACCTGCTGAAGGCATTTTTGGATGAACGGACCGATCTGTTTCTGATTGATCTGAAAATTTCTTCAGCTGATGATGTAACGGTAATTCTGGACGGAGATAACGGGGTTACACTGCAGGACTGTCTGGATGCGAGCCGTGCAATTGAATTCAATATGGACCGGGAAGAGCATGATTTTTCTCTTCAGGTGATGTCAGCCGGTTTAAGTGAGCCGCTATCAACACCACGACAGTTTATAAAGAATATCGGCAGAGATGTGAAGATTATACTGTTGGATTCCTCTGAAACAGAAGGTGAACTTGTTTCTGCCGATCAGGAGAAACTGACGCTTCTGCTGAGGTACCGAAAGCCCAAAGAGATCGGAAAAGGAAAGGTAGATGTCGAAGAAGAGCATGAAATACCTTATTCTGAAATCAAGAAGGCAACAGTAGCAATAAAATTTTAAGCAATTCACCGGAGAACGGGACGGCGAGTCTGCATCCTGTGGATTTTGAACTTTAAAAAGATAATTTAATGGATAGTTTAGCGTTAATAGAAGCGTTTGGCGATTTTAAAGACGAAAAAAGCATCAGTAAAAT
>JAEWOM010000248.1 GCA_023399675.1 Bacteroidota bacterium | reverse complement strand
GGGTAAAATCGCAGCAGAGTTCCTTAAATTCGGTTACGATGTGCTCGTTCCCGATTACCGGAGCTACGGCAAAAGCAGCGGACCGAGAAAAGAAGAATTTCTTTTTGGTGATGCCCAGTTCTGTTATGATTTTCTGAAAGAAAAATATGGCGAAGAAAAAATCGTGGTGTACGGCAGAAGTCTCGGAGGTGCCTTTGCAACGAAAATCGCAGCAGATAACGAACCGCGCACGCTGATTCTGGAAGCAACATTCTTTAACCTGCAGGATATGGCAAACAGGTGGCTGCCGTCAAAAGCTACCGACCGCATTTCGCCAACGATGACTTATCATTTTCTGTCCAATAAAAATATTCTGGAAGTGAACTGTCCGGTTTTTCATTTTCATGGGGACCGGGATAAAGTGGTGCCAATAAAATCCGGACGAAAACTATTTGAAACATTAAAAACTGAAAAGCCGGAACTCAAGAAGAAATTCATTACGATTGCCGGCGGAAGCCATGACAATCTCGCTAAAAACAGCAGCTATTGGGATGAAATCGAAAAGATTCTGAAATGATCGATTTCTGCGCTATCGACTTTGAAACAGCCACACACGAGAAAAACTCTGCATGCGAAATGGGAATCTGCGTGGTGGAAAACGGCGAAATTGTGGAAACGAAGACCTGGCTGATAAAACCTCCGTGTTTTCCGTATTTCAACCGACACAATATAGCCGTTCACGGCATCGTCCCTGAAGATGTCCAGCACGCGCCTACTTTTCAGGATGTATGGCATGAAGCGCAGGATTTACTCTACGGAAACCTGATGATTGCGCACAATGCAGCTTTTGATGCGGGCGTATTACGCGGTTGCCTCGATTACTTCGGATTCTTCAAGCCTAAAATGAAATATCTGTGTTCTGTACAGATTGCCAGAAAATCGTGGAAAGGCCTGTCAAGCTACGGATTGAAAAATCTCGCGAATGTTCACAGTCTTAGCTTTAATCATCACCGCGCAGGGGATTATGCGGAAGTCTGTGCAAAGCTGTCGCTGCTGGGTTTTAATCAACTGATGGTAACCAGCAGATCGGAAATTGACGAAGTTTTTATTAAGAATATCAAGGTGTTGTAAGTCCTTAATTACTGAGTACCTCGGACAATAGATTGAATTTCGGAATATCGACTTCAATATTTTCTGATGTCAGCAGATGTTTCAGCAGATATTTGCCCGTCATACTGCCTACGCCGGAACGAAGCATGACATTGGAGAAATACGTAAACTGTTCTCCTGGCTGAATTTCGGGGGTAAGTCCGATGACGCCATCACCCGAAACTTCAGTAAAACCAAAGCCAACGTCGTAAATGAGCCATTTTCTCCTGAGCACTTTTACCGGAATCTCCCCGAGGTTTTCGATAGTAATATTGTACTTAAAAACATGACGGTTTTCAGACGGAAAACTGTTCTTCACGTCGTACTTCGGAAAGACGGAAATTCTGATATCGGAAGTAATTTTTGAAACCATAACCATTGTTTTCTTTAGCAATACAAAAATCCCGCCTTTTTTAACAAAGCGGGATTCTATCATGTTTTGCAGCTGTTCAGCTGTTAGAGTTCGAGCGCTTTTCTTTCGTCTCCTCCCATCAAAATTTCAACCGGGTTATCGATTCCTTCTTTTACCGCAACCAGGAATCCAACGGATTCACGGCCATCGATAATTCTGTGATCATAGGACATCGCAACATACATCATTGGATGGATTACAACTTGCCCGTCAACGGCAATCGGTCTCTGGATGATGTTGTGCATACCGAGAATTGCAGATTGCGGAGGATTGATGATCGGTGTGGAAAGCATCGATCCGAAAACACCGCCGTTGGTGATGGTAAAAGTTCCACCGGTCATTTCATCAACGGTGATTCCACCGTCTCTTACTTTATCTGCAAGTGATTTAATGTTCGCTTCAATACCGCGGAAAGACATGGTTTCAGCATTTCTTAATACCGGAACCATCAGACCTTTCGGACCGGAAACTGCGATAGAGATATCACAGAAATCGTAATTGATTTTCTGATCACCGTCAATCGACGCATTAACATCCGGAAACATCTGCAGTGCGCGCGTTACAGCTTTCGTGAAGAAAGACATGAACCCAACTCCTACCCCATGTTTCGCAGCAAATTCATCTTTATACTGTTTTCTGATTCTGAAGATCTCAGACATATCCACTTCGTTGAAGGTTGTCAGCATCGCTGTTTCATTCTTCACCGAAACAAGTCTGGTCGCCAGTTTTCTTCTGAGCATAGAAAGTCTTGTAGAAGTCTGCGCTCTGGATCCACCGGTATTGGTTGGGGTTCCCATAGCAGGAACTCCGGCATTTTCAGCATCACTTTTTGTAATTCTGCCGTCTCTTCCTGTACCGGAAACTGCCGCTGCGTCCACTCCTTTTTCGTCAAGAATTTTCTTCGCTGCCGGCGAAGGTGTTCCCGTTGCATATGTTGCCGCTTTCTGCTCTTCTTTCTTTGGCTCCTCCTTTTTAGGCTCCTCTTTCTTGGTCTCTTCAGCTTTTGGCGCCTCTTCTTTCTTTTCTTCCGTTTTCGCAGCCTCTTCCTTACCGCCTTCAGGTTTCGCCGCATCCATATCGATATGGCAAACGACCTGACCAACATTTACCACTTCTCCCTCTTCAGCTTTTAAGGTAATGATACCGCTTTCCTCTGCAGGAAGCTCAAGCGTCGCCTTATCGGAATCCACCTCGGCAATCGGCTGATCTTTTTCTACATAATCACCGTCCTTTACCAGCCATGTAGCAATCTCTACTTCGGTAATGGATTCGCCTGGAGAAGGCACTTTCATTTCTAATACTGACATATGGATGTTTGGTTTTGAGCAGCTGAACTGCGTTATTTATTTTTTGAATTTTAAGGTGCTAATTTAAGCAAATTCTGCGGTTTTGGAAAGCGTATTACACGCAAAAAACGTGACAAATTTTTTGGTGTACAATTAATGGATATGTTTTTCTGCATGGTAGGATGACCGCACCAACGGAGAACTTTCCACGTGCCTGAAACCCAGATTTTTGGCAAATGCGCCGAACTCGTCGAACTCTTCCGGTGTTACAAATTTTTTCACAGGAAGGTGGTTCCTGGTCGGCTGCAGATACTGTCCGAGCGTGATGACATCTACCCCTGCATTTCTAACATCCTCAATCGTTTGGAAAACTTCGTCCTTCTCCTCACCCAGTCCTAGCATTACACCCGTCTTGGTACGGTTTTGCCCCGAATCTTTAAGATATTTCAGCACGTCGAGACTTCTTTCATATTTGGCCTGAATGCGCACTTCGCGCGTGAGTCTTTTCACGGTTTCCATATTGTGGGAAATCACTTCTGGTGCCACTTCCAGCACGCGGTCGAGATGTTTGTGAATTCCCTGAAAATCTGGAATCAGTGTTTCCATCGTCGTTCCCGGGGAAATTCGGCGCACGGCATTCACGGTTTCTGCCCAAAGAATGGAGCCCATATCTTTCAGATCATCGCGATCTACGGACGTCAGCACGGCATGCTTTATCTTCATCAGTTTTATAGAACGGGCAACTTTTTCCGGTTCGTCCCAGTTTACATCCAAAGGCTTACCGGTTTTTACGCCGCAGAATCCGCAGCTTCTGGTACAGATGTTACCCAGAATCATGAAAGTTGCGGTACCTTCGCCCCAGCATTCGCCCATATTCGGGCAACTGCCGCTTTGGCAAATGGTATTCAGCTTATATTTATCGACCAGCGTTCTCAACTCACGGAAATTCTTTCCGGTAGGAAGTTTCACGCGGATCCATTTCGGTTTCTGAACGGTGGTATTTGGAATTGTATCGCTCATAATTGAATAATCGTACAAATTTACGGAAAAGTTTCAGGAGCGGAAACCCGGAAAAAATATTGTGCTACTTCCAGAAATCGCCTTCTTTCAGCAGTGCCGACAGAATTTTTTTTGCGCGCATAATGCGGACTTTCGTGTTGGAAACAGAAATTTTGAGTTCTTCAGCAATTTCTTTGATGCTCTTTTCCTCGAAGAACCGAAGCCTGATGATTTCACGGTAATGGGCTTCCATGCCTTCCACGATTTTGATGATTTCTTCCTGATCCTGTTCGGAGATCAGCAGCTCTTCCGGTGATTTCGCGAAGCTGTTAATGTTATCATCCAGATTCGAAGATACATCCTCGTTTTCGCGCGCCTTCTTTCTCCAAAAATCGATGACCGTGTTCTGCGCAATCGTGAGCACCCAGGTTTTGAACTGAAAACTGGGATCATACAGTTCCAGTTTCTGCAACACTTTTGAAAAAACACTCACGGTAATTTCATCGGCATCAATTTCATTGTTTACTTTTTTCAGCACAAAAGAAAACACATCCACCCAAAACAGATTGATTAAATTCGTTTGCGCCTTTTGATCTTTATTAATGGCACTTTTTATTAAAGGAAGCAGATTTTCATCTTTCATTCTGGAAGAATTTGCAGCAAATCGCGGTTCAACAAATATGTGAAAAAAAAAGAACTATTTTTACAACATTGCATTCAGTACTGCATCTAACCGTTGACTGACTTTAATTAATTCATGAAAAAAACAACGTTCCTCCTGTTCTTCGCAGCCGCAACATTCAGTGCGCAGACTTTCACAAAAGCCGATACACTCAAAGGTTCAGACACCCAGTTCCGCAATTTCTGGGATGTGAAAAAATACGAAATCCAAGTTGAGCCCAATTTCGACGAAAAATCGTTATCCGGCAGCAACACCATCTACTTTGAAATTACCCGCGATGTGGCCAATCCGGTTTTTCAGATCGACCTGCAGCAGCCGATGAATTACAGGATGAACACAGCAAAAGGATTCACGGACAGAAGAGACGGAGATTTCATTTTCATCAGTGCAAATAAAAACTATAAGAAAGGAGATAAAGGAAGTTTCCGTATCGAATTCAGCGGAAATCCGAAAATTGCCAGAAATGCGCCCTGGGACGGAGGCTGGGTTTTCGCGAAAGATAAAAACGGAAACCCGTTTGTAAGTGTTGCGCAGGAAGGTGACGGCGTTTCACTTTGGCTGCCGTCAAAAGACATCTGGAATGATGAACCGGATGAAGGAATTAAAATGAGCATTACCACTCCTGCAGAACTCACCGGTGTCGGCAACGGCAGACTGATTGGCAAAAGTTCCAAAAACGGAAAAACCACCTATACATGGGAAGTAAAAAACAGCATTAATCCGTACAGTATCGCTCCGAATATCGGTAAATTCGCCAATTTTAAAGACACGTTCAACGGCGAGAAGGGGAAACTCGACCTCGATTACTGGGTACTTGATTACAATCTGGAAAAAGCGAAAAACCAGTTCACGCAGGTAAAACCGATGCTTTCGGCGATGGAATACTGGTTCGGTCCCTACCCTTTTTACGAGGACAGTTACAAAGTGGTGGAAACCCCATACCTTGGAATGGAGCATCAAAGCAATATTGCCTACGGCAACCAGTACAAAAACGGTTATCTCGGCAACGACAATTCGTAGAGCGGAAAAGGATTAACCTGGGATT
>JAEWOM010000232.1 GCA_023399675.1 Bacteroidota bacterium | reverse complement strand
GTCGTAAGATTGGCAGGATCATGATAAAGTGCACTCGCATATCCGAACCACTCCTGAACGGTTTTCACCTGCTTAGCAACCCATTGCGAAAAAGCATCGAGCCCGTGAACCTCCGACTGATTCAGGTAAAACTGATAAATCAGCAGGAAAACCACGTAAACCGCCAGAAAACGGAACAGTATAAACAGTACTGGCTTTAAGTCCTTGAGCATGGCGCAAATATAACGATTTACCAATCCCTATTTACTATCTTTGCTTTACATAAAAAATCTTTGGAACAGGCACGGCAATTTTTTGAAAACTTCAGCAACGGACAGCAGATCTCAATAAACGAACTCCCGCAAAGCGGCTCATCCCGCCGCAATTTTATCGCCGAAAATAAGGACGGTAAATTCGTGGTTACGGTAAATGAAAATCTGCGCGAAAATGAAAGTTTCATTTATTTCTCTGAAGTTTTTTCCGAACTCAACGCAAATTCTCCGAAGATTTACCGTGTTTCCGACGACCGGAAAACGTATATTCAGGAATTCCTGGGCAGTAAAACGCTGTCGGAGCTTATTTCAAAAGAAGGTTTAAGTCCGTCAATCAGAAACCTCATCAAAAAAACACTCGATCAACTCTACAAGCTGCAGCAGATTACACAGGGAAAAATCGATTATTCCCGTACATTTGAATATGAACAGTACGATGAGTTTCCGGCACAGCATGATTTGTATTATTTCAAATTTTTCTTCGTGGACCAGCTCGAGATTCCCTATCACAAGTCAGCGCTGCTCCGCGAATTCAGGAACATCACACAGCGTATTACCGCACTGAAGCCGCAGGGACTGATGATTCGCGATTTTCAGTCCAGAAATATTATGGTTGATGATGAACAGGAAGTTCATTTTATCGATTACCAGTCGGCCATGAAGGGACCTTTGATGTATGATGTAATTTCGCTGCTGTATCAGGCAAAAGCCGGTTTTCCTGACGATTTTCGGGAAGAAATGCTCGAATATTATTTGTCCAAATATAGTTCGGAGGATCAGGAACATTTACGTGAATCGATTCCCTGGATCAGGCTGATCAGAACGCTTCAGGTTTTGGGAGCTTACGGTTTCCGCGGCCTCATTCAGAAAAAACAGCATTTTATCGAAAGTATTCCGGCTGCTGTTCAGTCATTGCAGCATTGGGCTGAAAACAGGCAGGAACTGCAGGATTTTCCGGAGGTAAAAAAGGTTATCAAATCGCTGGACGTTGCGCAGATAAAAATCTAAACATTTGAAGGGAGACTGATACTGAATTTAGTTCCTTTGCCCAGTTCAGATTTCACCGTGATTTCACCGCCGTAATCTTCCACCATTTTCCGCACCATAGTTAATCCGAGGCCCATTCCGGAATTTTTTGATGTGAAGTTGGGTTCGAAAATTCTTTCCTGCAGATCCTCAGGAATACCGATTCCGTTGTCTTCCACCGAAATGATGATTCTTTTGTTCAGCGATTCAAGATCGATGTTTATGATTGATTGCCGGTCGTCTGTTTTCGCCTGAATTGCGTTGGTAACCAGATTGGTGATAATTCTGTTCAGATAGATTTTATCCATATTAATCAGGATATTGTCTTTATTGGCGTGAACAAAAATTTTTTCATCGGTAAAAATCCGGAGAATGGAATTCACTTCTTTGTTCAGTGAAAACGTTTCATTTACCTTTTCCGGAAGTTGCGCAAACTGTGAAAATGCGCCTGCAACAGCAGCGATAAGGTCGATCTGTTCCACCATGGTTTCAGACATTTTTTTCACTTTATCGCGGATATCGGGGGCTTCCGGATCAAATTTTCTTTCAAAATTCTGAATTGTCAGCTTCATCGGCGTCAGCGGATTTTTCACTTCGTGCGCAACCTGTTTTGCCATCTCTCTCCACGCTTTCTCCTTCTCGCTGAATGCCAGCCTTTCCTTCTGGTCCTGAATCTGCAGAATCATTTTGTTATACGATTTCACCAAAGCGCCAAGTTCATCATTATGATAGTATTTAATCGGCTGCATTTCATTTTCAAACAGCGTGATTCGTGTAATCATATCCGAAAAACTGGTAATTGTTCTCGTAAGCGTATTACTGATGATCCAGCTTAACCACAATCCGAATGCGATGATGACAATATTGATGAGCACCATGTATTTCAGATACCTGTTCACCACTTCCAAATACACAGAATCACTGTGATAATAGGGCTGATAAACGATCCCGATCGGTTCCAGATAGTTATTTCGGAAAATTTTGTAAGATGATGTTTTGGTGGATTCTACCTGCTGATCGAACTCCTGCACATTGATTTCACCTGTGTTTTTGTCTTCTAAAACGCGCCGCAGTATATCGAACGGAATTTTCTTCTGAGAAATGAGCGAAGGATCTTTATTGGAAAGCAGATAATTGCCGTCTAGATCGTAGATAATAACATCATGTTTGCTGATATCCGCAATTTCCATGATTTTATTCCCCAACACTTCCGGAATCTGTTCTGTACTAATTTGCTCTTTACTTACAGCATAATCCAGAGAGGCCATCAGTGAATTACTTTTGGACTGCATGTCGGCCTGACTTCTTTCCAAAGCATGATTCTGCAGAATTACATACGACAGACCTGTAGTAGCCGCAACACTCAGGATGCAGATGGTCATAAAGCCCCAAAAGACTCTGTTGCGAAGGTTGTATCCTTTATATTTGGTTTGAGGCATTAATCAGTTTTGCAATATACTTTCCGATGATGTCAAATTCAAGATTCACCGTATCTCCAATCTTTACAGTTTTCATATTGGTATATTCCCAGGTGTATGGAATAATAGCTACAGAAAACCGGTCGGTTTCACTTTTGGCAACTGTCAGGCTGATTCCGTTTACCGTAATGGATCCCTGCGGAACCGTCACAAAATTCCGGAAATCGGCATACTGTACCGTTACGACATAGCTTCCGTTTACGTTTTCCAAAGCAATTACCTCGCCAGTCTGGTCTACATGCCCCTGAACAATGTGACCGTCGAGTCTTCCGTCCAGCTTCATGCACCGTTCCAGGTTCACCTCCGTTCCCTCTTGCCAAAGGCCAAGATTTGTTTTTTGAAGCGTTTCTGCAATTGCCGTTACCCTGTATTGTCCCTCTTCTATCGCAACGACCGTAAGGCAGCAGCCGTTGTGTGCAAGACTCTGATCAATTTTCAGTTCATCCGAAAAAGGACATGAAAGCGTAAAATGTACATTGCTTCCTTCTTTTTCAATTTTTTCTACTGTTCCGGTAGCCTCTACTATTCCTGTAAACATAAAATGCTCTGCTATATTTTTTTAACTTTGCTGTTTCAGCTATAATCTTCAAAGATAAGAATTATGAGTGCAAATCGAGAAAAGGTGCGGATAGGGATCTCAATAGGCGATTTCAACGGAATAGGTCCGGAGATTATCATGAAAGCCCTGAAAGATAAGAGCATCACCGATTTCTTCACACCGGTAATTTTCGGTTCAGGAAAACTGTTTACCTACCAGAAGAATATCTTTAAACTGCAGCAGAATTTCAATTATATCACCGAAGCCAAACTTGCCCAGCACGGAAAACTGAACATGGTAAATCTGTGGAAAGATAACGTAACTGTCGAACTTGGAACGCCGTCAGAAGAAAGCACGAGGCTCGCCATAGAATCTCTAGAAGCTGCCACGGAAGCGCTGATGAAAAACGAAGTGGACATTTTGGTAACGGCGCCCATCAACAAAGATGAAATGATGAAGCACGGCTTCAAACATGCCGGACACACAGGTTATCTCGAAGAAAAATTCGGAAAAAAAGGACTGATGTTCCTGGTTACTGATGACCTGAAAGTGGCCGTTTCCACGCATCATATCCCGGTAGCTGAAGTTGCGCAGAATATTTCAAAAGAAACGATAAAAAAACAGCTGAAACTTCTGAATCAGTGTCTTATCGAAGATTTCTGCATTCAGAAACCCAAAATTGCTGTGCTCGGACTGAATCCGCATGCAGGAGACGGCGGACAGATCGGCAAAGAAGAAATAGAAATCATTGAACCGGCAATCCGCGAAGTGGCCAATGACGGCATTCTTGCTTTCGGTCCATATCCTGCGGACAGCTATTTTCAACCGGAAAAATACAGGAAATTCGATGCGGTTCTTGCCATGTATCACGATCAGGGACTTGCGCCTTTCAAAACGCTGGCTTATGCGGAAGGAGTGAATTACACGGCGGGTATGCCATAC
>JAEWOM010000170.1 GCA_023399675.1 Bacteroidota bacterium | reverse complement strand
GTTTATGGATTTAAACTTCTTTTTTTTTACCACGCTCTGGTGGTGGAATTGGTAGACACGCAGGACTTAAAATCCTGTGTCCGCAAGGACGTACGGGTTCAAGTCCCGTCCGGAGTACGAAAGCCCTTTGCAGTTTTGCAGAGGGCTTTTTGTTTTTGTTGCATCCGATCATGAATTGGTATGGTTGTGATCATTTTAGTACATTTGATTTCTCACAGGTGAAATGATGATTTCAGCCTTATACAATTTATTATGGAAAGTAATTTCAACGATGTCCTTATAAAAATCCGCCGCGACCTGCACCAGATTCCCGAAATTGGTTATCAGGAACACCAAACCTCCGAGTATATCAAAAATAAACTGGATGAATGGGGTGTTACTTATCAGTCCGGACTGGCGAAAGGAACCGGAATTCTCGCCGAAATCAAGAAAGGTGAAGGCAAATGTGTGCTGCTTCGCGCAGATATCGATGCATTGCCGATGCAGGAAATCACCGGCCTGGAATTTTCCTCAAAAAACGACGGCGTCATGCACGCCTGTGGTCATGATATGCACGCTACGATGCTTTTGGGAGCAATCATGCAGCTGAAAGATGCCGATTTTCACGGGACGGTAAAATGTATTTTTCAGCCATCCGAGGAGGGAACCAATGGCGATGAAGACAAAAAATCCGGCGGACAAAGAATTGTTGAGGAAGGCGTATTAGACGGAGTTGATTTTGCTTTAGGCTTGCACGTAAATCCGATAGCGCCTGCTGGAATGCTCAGTTATACTGCGGGCGCAGCATTAGCGAATGCGGCTAATTTTACGATTGAAATTTTCGGCGTTTCCAGTCATGCAGGAGCAGCGCCCCATTTTGCCAAAGATGTGGTGGTTGCGGGATCAGCGCTCGTACAGAATCTGCAAAGCATCGTTTCCAGAAATATAGCGCCTTTGGAGTCGGGCGTGGTTTCTGTTTCTACTTTTCATGCCGGTACCGCACCGAATGTGATCGCTGATTATGCTAAATTAACCGGTACCATCCGTGCCATGACTGACGAAAATTTTGAGCTGATCCGGAAAAGGGTGGATCAGATGATTAACGGAATTTCTGCAGCCTACGAAGTAGAAATAAAGTTTACGCAGGATTCCTACTATCCGAGTGTACATAATGACGATGAAGTATACAAAAAACTGATTCCGGTTGCTGAGCAGGTTTTTCCAATGGGGTTACATGCTATTCCGCCGACACTTGGAGCGGAAGATTTTGCTTTTTATTCCCGGAAAGTGCCGTCTATGTTCTACTTTATCGGTGCGATGAGTGAGCAGAAAGGGGCTTATTTTCTGCATCATCCCAAAGTCATTTTTAATGAAGACTGTATGATGCCGGGCAGCGATTTTCTAGCAAAGTCGGCATTGGAATTATTGCGGTAAGAAACTTAATATGCAATTTTCTCCTACAAATTTAGAACGAATTGCAGAACTTATTAGCTATTAAAATAATGCAATTAATATAGCTACGTCATTTAATTCTGTCCGGATTCTGTTTCAGAAATGCACCCCAGCCTGAATATGACTTTTCGGAGACCGCACTGCCGGAGTTGAAATGATGGCAGACTGCCACCGCCAGACCATCCGAAGCATCCAGATATTTCGTAGGAAATTCTTTTAGTTTCAATAAGTTCTGCAGCATGCCGGCAACCTGTTCTTTGCTCGCATTTCCGTTACCGGTAATGGCCATTTTTACTTTCTTCGGGGAATATTCGGTAATCGGGATATTACGGTATAAGCTTGCTGCCATGGCTACGCCCTGAGCACGGCCGAGTTTCAGCATACTTTGGACATTTTTCCCGAAAAAAGGAGCTTCCAGTGCTACTTCATCAGGATGAAATTCATCAATCAGCGCCAAAGTTTTATCGAAAATATACTTGAGCTTGGTTTCGTGGTTGGGGTATTTTTTGAGAATCAGTTCGTGGATTGAAATCAGCTCGATACTGTTTTTCTTAACAGAAATGATTCCAAATCCCATTATGGCCGTGCCCGGATCGATTCCCAATATGATTTTTTCTGCTTCCACTATACAAAAATAGACTAACCGGGATACTTTTATATTATTTTTCGAAGAAAATTATGATACCTAAGTTAATTATGTATAAATTTGTTATGCATAAGTAAATTAGGTATGAAAAAAAATGCGCTGTACAAGGGAACGCTTCAGAATATCATTCTGAAATTGCTGGCTTCAGAAGTAAAAATGTACGGCTACCAGCTGACGCAGCGTGCTAAAGAACTGACGAACGGCGAACTGGAAATGACTGAAGGCGCATTGTACCCGATTCTTCATAAACTGGAAGCCGACGGAATTATTTTTTCTGAAATCCGCACCGTTAACGGGCGCGACCGTAAATATTATCTGCTTACAGAAAAGGGTAAGAAGCAGCAGATTGCTCAGGAAGAGCAGATGCGCAGCTATATTTTTAGTTTGAATACAATCTTTAATATCTAGAATATGAATTGGGCCGAGAAAAATGAGGTAATCGATTTTCTGAAGAAGAAAAAACTGTCCGCTCCACTTTATCAGGAGGTCTTGGAGCATTTTCTTACAGATATTGAGCGTGCTGTGGATGAAGGTGCCGGTTTTCAGGAAGCTTTTCTGAAAGCCAAAATAAAATGGCAGCCGGAATTGCAGATGGTTTCGCCGGATCCGCTTTCGTTTAAGAAAATTCCAAAAATCGAAGCGGATTTAATGGGAACGAGATTTTCCGCGATCATCAGAATAGCTTCAACAGCAGCAATTGGAGCGATGCTGCTGACTTTTATTTATCAACCGGCTGCATTATATTTCGCTTTTGCTCTGTCGGTTTTGCTTGTCCTGGCTGTTTTGTTTTTGCTCTTTTCCGGAAAACTGTCATTCACGGAGTATATTAGAATGAGTTTCCATCCTCTCATCATAAAATTTACCGTTTTATATATACTGTTGTTTGTGTTATTCCGGTCTTTTTCCGATCAGATTTTCGCAGACCATGCGGTTACAGTTGAGGCTGTCACAATAACTTTTACTGCCGTATTACAGCTGCAGCTTCTTGCGCTTCACCGTAAAAAAATCAATGTTTTGCTGTCATGATGAACGAAGAACAATTAGCCGAAATCCGCAATTACCTGCTCACGAAAAAACTTCCGATTGATATTCTTCTTGAGGTTCAGGATCATTTCATTTCACAGATTTCTGATCTTATGAGAGATGAAAGTTGTGATTTTAAATGTGCTTTCGATCAGGTAAAAGAGATTTGGCGGAGCGCACTCATGCCTTACTGGAAAGGTGAAATGAACCTGGAAGACACCTCAGATTTTGTCCGGAAGATCAAAAAAGAAATCAACCGCACTAATCTGAAGGCAGCTTTATTGTGGGGGTCGATTCCGGTGTTGCTGATTGCGATCAGTGCGTTTGTGATGCCTGCAAAATTATTCGGTTTGTTTACAGTGGTACTGCTAAGCGCCTTGCTGCTGTTTACTTCAGTATATTATTTCCGAAATTTTTCTGATTTCAAAATTTCAAAAAAATATCCTACCCACGTCCTCACGCTTCATCAGGATTCTGTTATAATTTTCTTTTTGTTTGTCGGTCCCCTGGTTAGCATTTTTGGTGAATTCATAGATAACCCGGAAAAAATCCAGAAAGTCATGCTGTTGCAAGGTTCGATATTTCAGTTTGTTTCGCTATTCAAATTTGTGATGATGCTTCTTCCTGTTGCGCTGGTTTCTTATACATGCTTTTATTCTTTGTCTGCACAGAAGAATTATCTGCGACAGATTGAAAAGGTAAAACCGTTCCTGAAATATCTGCAGTAAGACGTTTACGACACATTCTAAAAAGATAGGGCTGAATATTCTGTAAGTCTGCGGAGCAGTTTAGTAATGGTTTCCTTTCAGGTTCTGAGTAATTTTAGCAAAATTCCAGATATGAACCGCAAAAAGTTTCTTATACAATCTTCGGCAGCTGCAGTCGGACTCGCTTTCTTTCCCGGATTTGTTTCGTGTTCAGCACAACAGCGCGTATTATTTGAGCCTTTACGCCCTTCTTCAGGAAATCTGCAGCGCGTTCGGGGCAATGTTTTCCGATTTGTAAATCAGGGAGGAAATGTCGGCGTTTTCGAGACAAAAGAGGGTTTTGTCGTTGTTGACAGCCAGTTTCCACCGTTAATAAAACCGGTTATTGACGCCATTTCACAGAAAAACAAACCCGTGCTGTATCTTGCCAATACGCATCATCACGGTGATCATACTTCGGGCAATATTTCATTTCAGAATTTAACTGACAGCGTTGTCGCACATAAACGCGTACCGGAACTGCAGCGAAAGGCTGCCGAAGAGAAAGATACACTCGGTCAGCAGCTGTATGCCAATCTTCTTTTTGAAGACGAATTCAGTTTTGATCTCGGCAATGAAAAAGCAAAAGCTATTCACCTTGGTGCAGGTCACACTTTTGGCGATGCGGTGTATCATTTCGAAAAAGATAATGTGGTTCATATGGGAGATCAGATGTTTGTAAATATCGTTCCCGTTTACCGTCCGAAAGACGGATCCAATTCTTTTGGCTGGATAAACGCGCTGCAGAAGGCATTGGACAGATTTGACAATGATACCCTGTTTATTTTCGGTCATGCCGACAAACCTGAAAATGCCACCGGAACCAAAGAACACCTCAGGGAAATGAAACGGTTTCTCGAAGCATCGAATGCATTTATGCAGAAAAATATCGATTCCGGCGTGTCTGATGAAGAGATTTTGAAAGAACACCGGTTTATTCCCGGTTTCGCCAACAGAAATACACCCGACCGATTCCCTGGTTTTATCGCGGGAATTCGTGAAACACTAACGAAAAATTGAAAATATGAAAAATGAAACTTTACTGCAGGCCTTGGGTAAATGCATTACCGCCTGCAACCACTGTGCTGATGCTTGCCTGGACGAAGGCCATGTAGAAATGATGGTTAACTGCATCCGTACCGACCGGGTTTGTGCAGAAATCTGTTCAGCCACGCATCAGGTACTGTCTACCAGTTATAACAATGTAAAGGATTTACTACTGGTGTGCATCAGAATCTGTGAAGAATGTGCCACCGAATGCGAAAAACATGACCACGAACACTGCAAGCAATGTGCAGCTGCCTGTCGGGAGTGCGCTGCAGCGTGTAAAGCCTACATGAATTAAATGACGACTCCGATTTTGCTATCAAGGTTTAACTAAACCATTAGTTTGATCGAAAGCTACGGTTTGAATTCAGTTTATTGCGGAACAGCTGGTTTAGTCATTATGCTGCGCACTGATGCTACCGAATTCTCAACCGCATCTGCAATTGTTTTGGTTTCGGCATGAGGCTGAAAGAATGCTTCTTTACCTTTTGATTCGTCAGCGATATTGGAAAGAATGATAACCGAAGTTTTTGTCGCAGGATAATAAACATTCAGCGACGGAGAACCTTTTACATATCCGCTGTGAAAATACGCTTCGGGCGCATTGGTATTCATCATGATTCCGGTTCCGTAGCCTACCGTTCCCAAAACATAATGTTCACGGGCGGAATTTTTTTCTTTGAAGATTTTCAGGCTCTGCGCACTGATAATTTTACCGGAATACAGGGCCTCGTTCCAAATTGCCAGATCTTTCACGGTAGAAAGCAGTCCGCCTGCCGGTACAGAAATTTCGTCTTTAGCCAGGCGCATCGGCATATTCTCAACTTCCTGCTGATGCTTGGAAGTTCCAAGATAGGCACTTCCAAAGTGAGTATTTTTAAAGGTTGACGGCGCATATGAATTTTTCATTCCGGCTTTTTGAAAAAGTTCCATCACGTTGGTGTCATATGATTTACCTGATGCTTTCTCAATAATCTGCCCGAGAAAACGGAAACCTTTATTTGAATAGCTGAATTTTTCTCCGGGCTGGCTCTGTAAGTTCGGCCCAAAATCTCCAAGTCCCGAAGTATGATGCAGAAGATGCCGAACGGTGATTTTATCAAACTGTTTGTGCTGCAGTTCCGGCAGGTATTTCGACGCAGCATCATCAAGTTTCAGCTTTCCAGTTTCCATTTGCTGAAGAATCATGACGGCAGTGAATTGCTTGGAAACCGACCCGATTGCAAAAACTGTTGTGCTGTCCAGCTCAGTTTTTCCGGAAAAATCACTGAATCCCCTGGAGCGGTTGTAAATGGGTATCCCGTTCTGAATAACCGCAATACTACCGTTAAAATCATGCTTTGTGAACAGGGAATCGAGTTGATTCTGATACAGATTCTGCTGAAATACTGCCAATGTACTGTCAACTATCTCATTTCGGTCCGCAGTTTCCTCTGCCTCCGATTTACATGAACCGGTGATTAGAAGAACAAAAAGGAAAATGGAAAGGATTCTATACATGGGCTGTCTGTGCATAATTGCATGAAATTCCACGCAAAATGAAATTTTAGATCGTTAAAAGGAAATATTAATGACAGGTCGAATGATCGCCCTGCTGATGCATTTCAGAATTGTTATGTTTTACCTGAAGCGCAGATTCTTTTGGAGAAAGATATGGAATTCCGAGTTCGAGGCCACGCAGAATAAAGAGCCCTCCCAGAAATATCATCATCACAGGAATCAGTTTCAGAATTTTGGTACGGAACGTCGCACTCAGAAAATTTCCGGCTAATACGACCGCAAACATAAACGGGATGGTACCCAGCCCGAAAAGGGCCATATAAAGTGCACCCTGCCAGATTCCGCCTGCTGCCAATGATGCTGTCAGCGCCATATAGACCATTCCGCAGGGTAGGAAGCCGTTGAGAATTCCGGTAGCAAATCTTGACTGCAGATCTGATTTTTGAAGCAGCTTTCCGAGGTTGATTTTTACATTCAGCAAAAATTTGGATAGAAAAGGAATTTTTGATGCGAAATCTTTTCCTCCAAAAGAGAAGATGGCCATGATGATCAATAGCGCACCTGCAATGATCGTGAGGTATTGCTGGAATCCTGCGAGAGCAAAACTTTTTCCAACCAATCCGAGCACAGCTCCGAGTAAAGCATAGGTAAATACTCTGCCGAGGTTGTAAGTAATGTTCTGCAAATTGTAGTTTAGCGCCTGTTTTTTTGTGAGACCCATCGAGAGCGCAATCGGGCCACACATTCCGATGCAGTGAAAGCCACTGCCAAAACCGAGAACCAAAGCTGAAAGTAATAGCGCAGTGTCCATCTACCAAACGATATTATAGTCCATCTGATAATCCTGCTGATCCTTCGTCCACATCACGCGCAGCACATAATTACCTTCTGCAAGAATTGCAGCAGGCAAAAAAACAGCATTATCGCGGTTTAGCGGTATCTCACGGATTACGTCAAGATTGCGGTCTTCCGCGCGGTGCAGGTCAATTCTGAATTTGGCATTACCGTTATTGATTTCTGCCGGAAATTTTATCGTAATACCATTCGCGTTCTGTGAATAAACCGGTTTCTCCGGCAGTGCATCAGCGTTATTTTTGGCATCGATTACTTTCTGGTACTGCAGTTCTTCCTCATAGTAATTATCGGTGATGGGTTCTGAATTTTGCATTCCTCTCGAAAAAATAAAGATCATCGAAAGAATAAATATCATAAAGGAGCCAAGTGCGAGCACAATGCCGTGGCCCCAGGTAAAATTTTTGAACATTTTCTCTTTATTTAAACTGCAGCTTGAAAGGTCCTTCGAAGTACGTATCGTACTCATCAATCAGTTCGCCCTTTTCGTCGTACACGGCAATTTTAATGGTTTGCTTCGTGCGGTTGATCTGTGATTCCGGGAAGCTTACACTGATTGTACCGCGCGTAAGCTGATCGCGGTTTACAGTGATCCGTTTGTTTCCGAGAAGGCTGATTTCGCCGTTTGCCGGATCAGTAACTTTCAAAGTCACTGTTTTTTTCTCACCCGATTTGTTAAGTAAGGTGTAATTGTAGGTGTTATGGATTTTTCCATCGCGAATGACGAAGGAAGTTCCGGCCGGCTTCAGAAATTTAGCTTCCATTGAACCTCTGTTGTATAACAGAAATCCTAAGAAACCGATGAGCAGCAGCAATACTACGGAATACGCCTTCATCCGGTTCGTAAATTTGAACGGAATTTCATTTTCAATTTCGTCTTCACTTGCGTATCGGATAAGTCCCGGTGGAAGTCCGGTTTTTATCATTACTTCGTCGCAGGCATCGATACATGCGGTACAGTTAACGCATTCGAGCTGCTGTCCGTTTCTGATATCAATTCCGGTTGGGCAAACGACAACACACTGGTTGCAGTCGATACAGTCACCTTTACCTGCGGCTCTTCTGTCTTCACCTTTTCTCCATTTTGAACGGTTTTCGCCGCGTTTAAAATCGTAGAATACGTTGATGGTCTGCTTGTCTATCAATACACCCTGAAGCCTTCCGTACGGACAAACAAGCGTACAAACCTGTTCGCGGAACCATGCAAAAACGAAATAGAATGCCGCCGTGAACAGAATCATAACCAAAAAGTTGGTCGGGTTCGCAAACGGGCCTTCTCTCATGATGCGGAAAACCTCTTCATAGCCGACGATATACATGAACATGAAGTGGGTGATGATAAGTGAAATCACAGCAAAAATGGTCCATTTCAGGCCTCTTTTCCAGATTTTCTCACTGTTCCATGGCTGTTTGTCGAGTTTGATCTGTTTATTTCTGTCACCTTCGATAGCATATTCAATTTTTCGGAAAATCATTTCCATGAAAATGGTCTGCGGACAGATCCATCCACAGAAAATTCTACCGAAAACCACTGTAAAGACAATGATAAATACAATGGATGCTATGGCTCCGAGTGCCAGAATAAAGAAATCCTGCGGATAGAACGGCTGACCGAAAATAAAGAATTCGCGGTCGAGAACATTCAGTAGCAGTACAGGATTGCCGTTGATTTTGAGGAAAGGAATTCCGAACAGAATCAGCAGCAATACAATGCTCACAAGATATCTGTAGTTGGTGAATTTTCCTTTAGGTTTGCGCGGATACACCCATTTTCTCTTTCCGGACTGCTCCATTGTGGAAACCGAATCCCTGAATGTTTCAGGATCGAGAACCTGTCCCTGTCCTCCGCGATAGTTTGGTTGTTCAGACATTTCTTCTCTTTAAAATGAAAAAGTGATACAAATTTACTAATAATTGTCGAGCGTTCTCTTTCATAATTGGAACTATCACATGATAAAAGCCATATTATGAAATATGGCTTTTAAGAATATCGATATAAAATCTCCAGTTTATTTCTCCCAGTTTGCTTCTGTTCCCTGTGGAACGGCGCCGCCCTGTGCAGGTGTAATCGGTTGCTGCTCCTGGTTGATGTGGTAGATGTATGCCGCAACA
>JAEWOM010000146.1 GCA_023399675.1 Bacteroidota bacterium | reverse complement strand
GATTACTACCGCACTTCCATGGTATTGAATGCTTTTTTCCTGCCATTGGTTTTTGCAGTCGGCGCCTATCTTTCGGTTATCGCTTACAGCCGCTGGAAGAAGCGAATCAGTTTTAAAGAAGCATACGGACGTGCGTTTATCCCGATGTTCGTTGGCGGACTGCTGGCGCTCGGATCTATCTTCGTCTACATCAATTATGTGGATACCCAAACGAAGGATCTGCTGAATTATCAGTACATCGAAAGCTATAAAGTTTCTCTCGAGGAAGAATATACAAAAGCGAAAAATGTTTTCCGTCCCGACAGTGAGGAAATGGCCGAAGTAAACCGGAAATATGAAGAAGGAAAGGTTCGAATCGCAGAAAAGGAAAAGAAGAATGAGGATATGTTTTCATTCAAATATTTCGGATATGTTTTTGCGGGATTCTGCGCGTATTTTCTGCTGTTGTCTTTGTTTTTCGGCAGTTTTTTCCGGTCCAGAAGTCTGGAATAGAGAATGGCATTATTTTTACACGTATATTTTTGTAAATTACACGTATCATGACTACAAAACTGACTTTAACCATCGATAAAGACGTAATCGAAAAGGCGAAAAAGTATGCAAAAGGTACTCAAAGAAGCCTTTCCGAGATGGTTCAGAAATATTTGGAAAGCTTAACTGAAGATTCGACGAAGGAGGAGCTTTCTCCTAAGATGAAGAAACTGGCAGGAAGTTTAATAATGTCCAGACAGTATACTGATGAAGAATTAGATGCCTTCCGCCGTGATTATTTAGAAAAAAAACATAGGTAAGTGAAATTTTTTCTGGACACTAATATTTTATTAGATTTTCTGCTCGAAAGACAACCTTTCCATTTCGAAGCCAATCAGATTTTTGATTGTTTAGATAAAAAACAGATTACGCTATATACTTCGTCACACTCAATTGCAACAACGCATTATTTTTGTAAAAAAGAAAATGATGAATGGTCAATCAGAAATTCTCTCTCTGATCTGATTGATTCAGTAAAAGTAATTGGAATTGACGAGGAAATCTTACGGAAAAGCCTTAAATCGCATCATCGGGATTTTCAAGATGCCATTCAGATATTTTGCGCACATCAGATCAGGAAACTTGATGGGATCATTACAAGGAATCTGAGAGATTTTTCAACATCAGAAATTAGCGTATTTTCGCCCGACGAAGCGCTGCGCTACATCAAAAATAAACTTGAGACCAATTAACATCCATGGTGAACCATCCTAATTTATCTATAGTTATCCCGCTTCTCAATGAAGAAGCCTCGCTCGAAGAACTGTTTACAAGAATAGACAGCGTTTGCAAAAGCAACGGTTTGACCTACGAAATCTGGTTTGTAGACGACGGCAGTACCGATCTTTCTTGGAGTATTATCGAAAATCTCAAGGTACAGCATCCACAGGTACACGGCATTAAGTTTTCCAGGAATTACGGCAAATCTCAGGCGCTTCATGCAGCCTTTGAACGTGCAAGCGGCGATGTGGTGATTACAATGGATGCTGATCTGCAGGATTTTCCGGAAGAAATTCCGGAGTTGTATGCGATGGTGAATAACGAAGGCTACGACATTGTTTCCGGCTGGAAGAAAAAACGCTACGACAACGTTATGACGAAAAATCTACCTTCCAAACTGTTTAATTCAGCAGCCAGGAAAGTTTCCGGCGTTACCCTTCATGATTTCAACTGCGGTTTGAAGGCTTACCGAAAACAGGTCGTGAAATCAATCGACGTTTATGGCGATATGCACCGTTACATTCCGGTGCTGGCAGCGAACGCAGGTTTCAGAAATATCACCGAAAAACCGGTTCAGCACCAGGCAAGACCTTATGGAACTTCTAAATTCGGGACAGAGCGGTTTATCCGCGGTTTTCTCGATCTCGTAACGCTTTGGTTTGTAAGCAGGTTTGGCGGCAGACCCATGCATTTTTTCGGAGCCGTGGGAACACTGATGTTCATCGTGGGATTTCTGTCTGCAGCCTGGCTCGGTATTTCAAAGCTGATTGATGTTTCCCGTGGATATTACGGAAATTTAATCGCAGAAAATCCGTGGTTTTTTATAGCTTTAACGATGATGATTTTAGGAACACTGCTTTTCATAGGTGGATTTTTGGGCGAACTGATTATCCGGTCCAACCGGGAGCATAAAAACTATCATATTGAGGAAGTGATCTAACTTTGAGATTTGTATGCAAAACCTTTATTGTCTTAACTGTGGTGACACTACCGAAAAGAAATTTTGTTCCAATTGTGGACAAAAAACAGATACACATCGATTAACGCCCAAGCATTTCTTTTTTCATGACATTGTTCATGGAGTTTGGCATTTGGATAGAGGAATATTATTTACGTTGAAAGAAGCCATTATCAGGCTTGGCCAGGCAGCTTTGGATTTTATTAAATGGAAAAGAATAAAGTATTATAATGTTTTTTACTTAAGTTTACTTTTAATCGGATTGAATTTAATAATTGCTAAACTTTTTGTAAAATTTAATGAGAATGCTAATTTAGAGGAAACGGGATTTGAGAAGGTTCTCTCACAAAATGTTAAGGTTTTCATTTTCTTATTTGTGCCGGTTTTTGCTTATTTAAGCAGCTGGATTTTCAAAAAAATGAAATTAAATATTGCGGAACATTTTATACCGGCAGGAATCACCTTATTGAGAATATTAATAATCAACCTAATTGCAAATATTCTGCATATCTTTTATCAGAGTCTTTTCGTAAGTGCCTTAATTTTTCCAATTGCTGTTCTTATAAGCATTGCATTGGTTTATTACGACTTTGGAAGAGGTTATTACTCAAGAGGTACAATTATATTCAAAAGCATCTTACTTCCACTTTTAGCTTTGATTTTTGCATTGTTATTAATTTTAGGAGGAGAATTAATTATGAGAAATTTATAGTGAATGAAGAATTCTTTCTTTTTATCATTAATCTTAACACTTCTTTTTTCCTGCGGCAAGATAAAACCGGAAGGAAGCGTAACTGCAAGAGATCATCAGGTGGAAAATTTCACCAGTATTGATTTGTCCGGCAATTATCGTGTGTTTCTGGTAAACAGTCCGGAGAATTTTGTGAATGTAGAAACCTACGAAAACATCGGCGACAATATTAAAATAAAAGTAACCGATAATACGCTTCATATTGCTGAAAAAAGACCTGTGCAGAATGTCGATTTTTACAACGTAACGATTTATTCGAAGTTTAATCCGGCTCAGATTTCTGTTTCCGATTCTGTGGAACTGAATATTTCCGGAGCCATACGTACCGATAATTTTAAGCTGTTTCTGAAAAATAATGGTAAATTTATAGGGTCGGTTACTTCACGGAAAGCTGAAGTGGAAATGCTCGATACGAGCCGCGCAAATTTTACGGGATTCACCAAAAATGCTTCCGTAAAAATTGCTGATACCGCAAACCTGATTGCACCGTACTGGATATTGGGCAATCTGAATATCGATTCCAGAAATGCCAATTATGCCGAAGTGAACGTGAAGGATTCGATTAAAGGTACCATCGGAAATACAGCCAAGTTTCTGTATTACAATGATCCGATTCGTGCGTTTAAGATTGAGAAAACGGCGAATGTAACCAACAAAACTTTGGAATGATGCAAGTAGGCAGATGGAAGATGGCAGATGGAAGATGGAAGATTTAAAAATTACAGTATACGTTTGATGAGCTTCAAATTTGAAAAATTAATTATTTGGCAAAAAGCAATGGATTTTGGAGAAGAAATCTGCGAAATGAGTGATTTGTTTTTTCCTAAAAAAGAGCTTTTTAATCTCTCTTCCCAAATCAACAGAGCGGGCGATTCTGTAGCACTGAATATTTCAGAAGGTTCAATAATGCAGTCAAATGCAGAGTTTCGCAGGTTTCTCGGGTATTCCATCAGGTCAATTTCAGAAGTGGTGACCTGCCTGTATAAAGCAAGAAGAAGAAATTATATAGAAGAAGAAAAGATCAATAAAATATATAGTGACGCATTTAATTTGATGAATCAGATTATTGCGTTCCGCAACCAACTGAAATATTAATTAATGGAGAAGGAGTTTTGGACGGGTTTTTCTTCCCGCTACCATCTTCCGTTCTTCAATCAAAAAGATAAAATATTATGGAAACCACTGAAAACCTGACACCACTTCAGAAAGCCCAGCAATGGCTCGGAGAGAACTTCGACGAAGAAACACGCAGTGCCGTCGAAATGCTGATCAAATCAGAATCGGCAGATCTCGATGATTCTTTTTACCGTGCCCTGGAATTTGGAACCGGCGGAATGCGCGGTGTAATGGGTGTCGGCACAAACCGCCTTAATAAATATACGCTCGGACAGGCGACGCAGGGTTTGGCTAATTACATCAAACAGCAATTTCCGAACGAAGAAACTAAAGTTGCTATTGCTTACGATGTGAGAAACAATTCCAAAGAATTTGGAAAAGTGGTTGCTGATGTACTCACCGCGAATGGCATCAAGGTGCTGCTGTTCAAAAATCACCGTCCGACACCCGAACTTTCGTTTACCGTTCGCGATAAGAAATGCAACGCGGGAATCGTGCTTACCGCTTCGCACAATCCGCCGGAATACAATGGTTACAAAGTGTACTGGAACGACGGGGCGCAGGTAGTTCCGCCGCACGACGAAAATATTATCAAAGAAGTGTATGCAACACCGTTTGACCAGATCAAATTTGACGGAAATGATGATCTGATTGAATGGATCGGTGAAGAACAGGACGATGTCTATATTGATGCCTGTATCGAAAATTCTCTTTATCAGAAAGATAAAACCGGTTACGATAATCTCAATATTGTTTTTACGTCGATTCACGGAACCACCTATACCACCGTTCCGAAAGCATTGGAGAAAGCCGGCTTCAAGAAAATTGATCTGGTTACAGAGCAAATGATACCGAGCGGAAATTTTCCAACGGTAGATTCTCCAAACCCTGAAGAACCGGCCGCGCTGGAAATGGCGCTTGATCTGGCCAGAATTACCAACGGCGATATCGTAATCGGGACCGATCCGGACGGTGACCGCCTCGGAATTGCCGTGAGAAACCTCGACGGCGAAATGCAGTTGCTGAACGGAAATCAGTGTAACACGATTCTCACCTATTATATTCTGGATCAGTGGAAAAAAGCCGGAAAAATTACCGGAAAAGAGTTCCTCGGTTCAACCATCGATACATCAGATATTTTCTTTAATATCGCAGAAAAATTCGGAATTGAATGTAAATCCGGATTAACAGGTTTTAAATGGATCGGTAAAATGATCCGCGATTTTGAAGGTGAGCAGCAGTTCGTTTGCGGCGGCGAAGAATCCTTCGGTTTTATGACCGGTGATTTCGTTCGCGATAAAGATTCGTGTGGCTCTATCTTGCTTGCCTGCGAAATTGCTGCCTGGTGTAAAGCGAACGGCAGTTCGATGTTTCAATACCTGATTGATATCTATCAGGATATCGGCATGTATTACGAC
>JAEWOM010000064.1 GCA_023399675.1 Bacteroidota bacterium | reverse complement strand
CTCAAAATACTGAGCACCGTGTTGGTAAACATAGCACAGCACCGTTACAAAATAAGCAGTCCGGTTATTTTCCTCCTGCATTTCCTCCAGAACCTTTTCAATATTTTTCGCAAAATCATGGTTCGACGCGTAACGGGCCGAATAAATTCCCGGGCGACCATCCAGCGCTTCAACAACAAGTCCGGAATCATCTCCAAGGCTCGGAACACCGGTTTTCCGGAAGCAATATTCCGCTTTGATTAACGCATTTTCATGAAACGTACTGCCGTTTTCCTCTATTTCCTCATGCAGGTCGTAGTCTTTCAGGCTTTTCACCAGAATGCTGTCTCCAAAGATCTGCTGAAGTTCTTCCTTTTTATGCTCGTTATGGGTTGCCACCAGAATTTCTCTCATAAATAGTAGTATTGCCTGTCGGTACAGGATATTTCTTGATTAACAGATAATAAAATAATGCAAAAAGGACGATACCGATGAGCAGTAAAGCGAATTCTGAAACGTTCAAAGCAATCGCAATACTTTCAGAATCTGTATAATAATATAGCAGGCTTCCGATCAGATTATTGAATGCATGCAGCAATATCGGCAGCAGCAGAGAACCGGTCCGGTGATAGACAATACCCATCGCTACTCCCAGCAGTACTGCACCTACAAACTGCCACGGATTTCCATGCACGAGCCCGAAAATAACCGCAGCGATCCAGATGGCGGCAGTGGGCTTTACCCCATTATTAATCAGACCTTTCTGAATGATTCCACGAAAAACGATTTCTTCAAAAATTGGTGCCATCACCACAGCCAGTAGCAGCATGGTAGCAAAATCATTGGTTAATTTCGCCATCATTTCAGAAAAGAACTCAAACATTTTTCCAAAAAAAGGTCCTGTAACCGGAATTTGCGATGTACAGAACTCGGCGATAAAGATCATGCCCAACATCATCGGAAAAATGATCGCATGGGTGGAAACATCTTTTGCAGAGAGATTGAAATTGAGCGGCCTTTTGGTCTGTGGTCTGCAAATAATAAAATCGTACGCGAAAATTGCGCCCAGCCACATCGCAGCATTCATTACAACCAAAAACATATCCTCATACTGCAGAGTGGTTTGCGCGGCGAACATGAAACCCACGTTCATCAGCGAAAGCATCACCGTGGGAACGATCATACCTAAAAGTAAAACAAGCGCTCCAAGGAAATTAAACCGGTGTTGCGGCAGAAAAGGCTCCCTCATGTGTTATCGTTTGCGCAAATATAGAAAAATAACGATACCACCGTACAACATGCTGCTTTCAGGTTCCGTGTAAATTCACGAATTTTGCAGTCACAAAAATTAGGATGGCAGATTTATTAAAAGAAATTGCAAAAAGAAAAACATTCGGTATCATTTCACACCCGGATGCCGGAAAAACCACACTGACAGAAAAGTTACTGCTTTTTGGAGGTGCTATTCAGGAAGCCGGTGCCGTAAAATCGAACAAAATAAAAAAAGGTGCAACTTCCGACTTCATGGAAATTGAAAGACAGAGAGGAATTTCTGTAGCCACTTCCGTGCTTGCTTTTGAATATAAAGGACATAAAATAAATATCCTGGATACGCCGGGTCATAAAGATTTTGCTGAAGATACCTTTCGAACGCTCACTGCTGTAGATTCTGTAATAGTGGTGATTGACGTTGCAAAAGGTGTGGAAGAGCAGACTGAAAAACTGGTGCAGGTTTGCCGGATGCGAAACATTCCGATGCTGGTTTTTATCAACAAACTGGACCGCGAAGGTAAAGACGCTTTTGATCTGCTTGATGAAGTGGAGCAAAAACTTGGACTTTCCGTAACGCCGCTATCTTTACCGATTGGGATGGGCGCTGATTTTCAGGGGATTTATAATATCTGGGAAAAGAATATTGAATTTTTTCTTGAAGAAAAGAAGCAGAAAGTCGGTGATTCTTTGAAGATTGATGATATCAACGATCCGAAAGTAGATGAACTGATTGGTGAAAAAGCCGCTGCCACGCTGCGCGACGAACTGGAACTCGTAGAAACGGTATATCCGCCTTTCAGTCGCGAAGATTATATGGACGGAAACCTTCAGCCTGTATTTTTCGGTTCCGCGCTGAACAATTTCGGTGTGAGGGAACTGCTTGATGCCTTTATCGAAATTGCACCGATGCCGCAATCGAAAATGAGCGATACACGCGAGGTACGACCTGAAGAGAAAAACTTCACCGGATTCGTGTTTAAAATTCACGCGAATATGGATCCTAAACACCGCGACAGGCTTGCTTTTATCAAAATTGTCAGCGGAACTTTCAAAAGAAATGAGAACTATCTTCTCGTTCGTGAAAACAAAAAAATGAAGTTTGCGGCACCGAATGCGTTTTTCGCAGATAAAAAGGAAGTGGTGGATGAGAGTTTTCCCGGAGATATCGTTGGTTTGCATGACACGGGCAATTTCCGGATCGGTGATACGCTGACAGCAGGCGAAAAACTGAATTTCAAAGGAATTCCGAGCTTCTCACCGGAACATTTCCGTTATATCAACAACGATGATCCTTTAAAAGCGAAACAGCTTGCAAAAGGAATCGATCAGTTAATGGATGAAGGTGTGGCGCAGCTTTTTACACTGGAAATGAACGGCCGAAAAGTAATCGGAACGGTTGGTGCACTGCAGTATGAAGTCATCCAATACCGGCTTGAGCACGAATATGGCGCGAAATGCTCATACGAACCACTGTCCATTCACAAAGCATGCTGGGTAGAAGCTGACGAAAAATCAGAAGAGTTCAAAGAATTTGCCCGACTGAAACAGCGATTTCTCGCGAGAGACAAGTACAATCAGCTGGTTTTTCTGGCCGATTCATCGTTTACGATTCACATGACCGAAGAAAAATTTCCCAGCATTAAACTCCATTTTATCAGTGAATATCAAAACCCGGAACTGAATTGAGCATATTAAATTTGCAGCTGGATCATTTTTAAAATACTGAAAGACAAATCATTACATTTGTAAAGGAAGTGATTTTTTTGTCAGAATTCTGTCCGGCAATTTTTGGGAATATTTGTTGCAGTAGGTTGCCTGCATAAAACCGGTAATCAGTACCGGATAACCTTTGATAAAAATGAAAAAATTTATTGCCCTCATTCTTGGAGCATGGATGGATATTTCCTGTACCAAAACTGAGTTTCAGAAAACAACGGATACTTTTAAGCGTGCGGACAGCATGATTACCCGAGCAAACGACGGTGTAAAAACCCTCGATTCGATTTCAAAAATTCTGAATGATTCCGGAAAAATCAATTCAGAAATCAGAAAGCAGACGCGAAATGTTGAGAAAATAATCCGTGAAAATTCAGGGAGCATTGATTCGCTGCGTGTTGTCATCAGAGAAAGCGGAGACCGTATCGGGAAAACGGCTGAAACCGTGAAAACGCTGGATTCTGTGCAGAAAGTTCTGCGGGAAACCGACAATCCGTTTGAAGTATTGACTACCATCAGCAAAACGATTGATAAAGTAACAAAAGATAATAATGTGGTGACCGGTCCGCAAAAGCAAACGCCGACAGAAAATACACCACAAAATCCGGCAGCCGGGCAGCAGCCTGCTCAGCCACAGCAAACTCCTCAGGCTTCCGCAACACCTGCATCACCAAGTCCGCAGGTAACGGTTGTTGAAGAGCCGATGGTGAAAAGCGGTTTGATAGAATTATCCGTGAAAGATCTCAATGCTGCCGAAGCGCAGCTTCGAAACGAAATCCGGAATGCAGACGGCCGAATAATCAGTGAAAAACTCGGAGAGCAGGCCGGTGACAAAAGACAGGTTGTAGTTGCAGAAATGCCTTTCCAGAATTTCGACGCTGCTGCAAATGCAGTGAGTCGAAACATCGGAAACATCCGCACAAAGGATATCCAACAATCCGGTACCCTGTATGACCCGAACAGAATCAGTAATCTGGAGATTGTCCTGATACAAAAAATCGACGAAAGTGCTTCTGCACCTGCAGTAGTTGTTCCACCTGCGGAAAGTACCACAGCAGACAAAGAAGAAAATTCAGCAGAAACTGTGGGAAAAATAGTTCTTGCCGCATTGCCGTTTCTGCCGATTTTACTCATTGTTGGCCTGGCTTGGTATTTTATTAACAGAAGACAGAAAAGAAAAAGAGCGGAAGAGGAACTGCAACTTCGACAGCAACAGACATTTGCCGAACATCCGTCAGAAGTGAAGAATCCGTACAGCCAGCATTCAGCTACTTCTACAGAACCTTTTTCGCGACCTGTACCGCAGCAGAATCCACCGGCATCAGATGATTCGCAATCCGAAGATC
>JAEWOM010000058.1 GCA_023399675.1 Bacteroidota bacterium | reverse complement strand
CCATTGGGCGGATGCAGCTCCTGCTTTTCTTGCTGTGTTTTCGATACGGTCCTTGCACATTCCACAAAGCCCTTTTACAAAATATTTGTTGTCAGCATCAGCGGTAGTTGCTGTGTTTGCTGTTTTCAGAAAAGAAGGTTCCCGTTCATAGTGACAGCAACCCGGCAAAGCATCATATACTTCCTGAGTTGTGCTGAACATTTCATTATCATGACCTACTTTGGCGATTTGTTTCAGAATGGTTGCTGCAGCAGATTTCGCAGGGTCGAAAGTGACCTGTAATGTTTGGGTTTCGCTGTTCCAGTGTGCGGTTTCAGCACCGGCGATTTTGGCGTTTTCTTCGATGCGGTCTTTGCACATTCCGCAGCTTCCTTTTACCAGAAACTCTTGATTAACCGTTTGTGCGAATAAACATACCGTGAAGAAAAATCCGATAAATAATAGGATTTTATTGAGTAATTTCATTATAAATAGTGTTAATAAAAAATGGGGTCAACAATGCGCTTCCACTGAGAGAAAGGCATAATTTGGGTGTCGAAAATTTTAATTAACCTATTTTAGGCGGTTGCCAGATCTTATGAAAAATCCCTGAGAATTCGGGTGTAATGTAAGTGAAGTCTTCCTTCTCTGCGGTGATTCTACCTACTGAGCTGAAAGGTTCTTCGGTTTTTTTGTAAAACAGTATTGCCGTGAAATGACAACTTGCACATGAGGTACACTGGTCGCCGCAACTGTTCTTTTCTTTGGTATCATGGCAGGGTTTATCCTGCTGTTTTGTTTTGCAGCAGTCTTTGGAGCTGTCATTTGAAGTGCAGCAGGACATCTCTGTCACCTGGGCAGAAAGAAACTGGTTCGGAACGATAAACGCTCCCAACGCAAAAATCATTATGAAAATTTTCAGTTTTCTTAGCATATCCTGCTGCAAAATTACACTAATTATTTAAGTGGAGATCCTACCGGAATATCACAACGGTGTCCCGGCTGACCATGAGGCGGGTTCATGCCCGGTGCAGTGGCCTGTGGCGTAGTACTTTGCGGAATCACAGTCGACTGCTGCGGAATTACGGGCGCTGCTGCCGGCGCTGCAGCTGCAGCAGCATTTTGTACAGGCTGGCTAAGCGGCGAACCTACGGGAATATCGCAACGGTGACCCGGTTCTCCGTGAGGAGGGTTCATTCCAGGTGCAGTTTTTGTAGCAGTCGGCGCAGCAGGTGCAGCTCCTGACGGATTAATCTGGACAGGCTGTCCAGGTTGCGCAGATACGTTCATCGTCGTTCCGGAAGTTGCAGGTGCAGCAGTAGTAGTACCGGCTGTTGCAGGTGCTGCCGCAGTTTCTGTTTTGGTTTCGTCGATATACGTTGCCTTCATATTTTTTTCTTCGCATGCAGAAACCGCTAGGAACGCAGCGACGGTAAGTATGGTCTTATTTAACATAACAATTTTATTTTGAGACTACAAAAATAGTGAATTCTCAATTAGGATTAAAAGTTCGTGGTAAAAACCGTCGGTCAGTTTTTAACGAGCAGACGAAAGCCTTCTCCGTGGACATTGATAATTTCGAGTCCATCATCCTCCTTCAGCAATTTTCTGAGTTTAGCAATGTAAACATCCATGCTTCGCGCCGTAAAATAGTTTTCTTTTTTCCAGATTTTTCTCAGTGCGAGGTCTCTCGGCATAAAATCGTTGCGGTGCAGGCAAAGCAGTTTCAAAAGTTCGTTTTCTTTCGGAGAAAGTTTGTATTCCGTATCGTGTACGCGCAACTGACGCAGCATAGAATCAAAATAGATATTGGAAATCTTGAACTGTTCCTGTTCCTCGTTTTCAACCGTTGAACTTCTCTGCAGAATAGCCTTTATTTTATACAGAAGTAACTCAGTATCAAATGGTTTGGTGATGTAGTCGTCTGCGCCGATCTGATAGCCTTTCAGAATGTCCTCACGCAGATTTTTTGCTGTCAAAAAGATGATCGGAATGTTCTTGTCGATTTTCTTCACGTCTTCAGCCAGGCTGAAACCGTCTTTTTTCGGCATCATCACGTCGAAGATACAGATGTCGTAATCGTTTTCGGTAAACTCTTTGAGGCCCTGCTCTCCGTCAGTCGCCAGGGTCACATCGAAATTATTGATGGTGAGGTAATCCTTAAGCACCGCACCAAAACTTTGGTCATCTTCTACCAGTAATATCTTATTGCTCATAATATGTTGTTTTTTTTGTTTACTTAAATGATATTCAATTCGTTAAGCCTGTACCGGATTCATTGGAAGGCGAATGGTGAAAGTTGATCCTTTCCCTTTCTCGCTTTCAACAGAGATTTGGCCACGGTGGAGTTCGATTATTTTCTTTACATAAGAAAGGCCTAATCCCTGACCTTTTACATTGTGGATATTTCCTGTTTCCTCCCGGAAAAATTTCTCGAAAATCCGCTTTTTATTGTCTGCATCCAGGCCCATTCCTTTGTCACAGATTTCAATGACGTACCAATTTGATTCGTTCTTCGTTCTGACCAGAATTTCCGGTGCTTCCGGCGAATATTTATTGGCATTATCAAGCAAATTCACCAATGCATTTGAAATGTGAAATTCATCTACTTTCAGAATATAGCGGTCTGCATCAAATTCCTGCGTCAGCGTTCCGTTGCGCTGCTGAACGATGAGCCCAAAACTTTCCGACAGTTCGCGGATCAGGTTGCGCATGTTAGTTTCCTTCAGAAAAAGCTGTACTTCATTTCTTTCGAGTTTACTCATGTTGAGTACGTTCTCTACCTGTTTCTTCATCCTCAGATTTTCCTGCTTTATCAGACCTGAATAGTACTTTACTTTCTCCGGATTGGTAGAAATTTTATCATTCGCAAGAGAGTCAGTTGCAACAGAAATGGTAGCCAGCGGTGTTTTGAACTCGTGCGACATATTATTGATGAAGTCGGTTTTGATGTCTGCAATTTTTTTCTGCTTCATCATATAGTTGATCGATATGATGTAAATTCCCAGAATGGTCAGCAAAGACAGAAAAGTTCCCAAGAGCATAGGCAGGTTGTTCTTTGCGAGTGAATATCCTTTACGCGGAAAAACGAGCGATAGCATATACTGAAGGTTTTCCTTGCTGTCAATAAACAGCGGATAGTCGTAGCTGTCAGCGTTGCGTTCTGTTTTGAAGATGTCGTTTACGAGTGCAGTCGGCTTTTTATCTTTGTCCAGAATGGCATAACCGAATTTTGTTTCGATACCTTTCATCCGCAGTTCTTTTGAAATAACGGAATCGAGTGTTTTCGCATCCACACGCTGCTGAATTGGCAGGCTGTTTCCGACAACAGTAGCAAACTCTTTGAGATTATATTCGCCGCTTTCTAAAGACCTGGCCAAATCGGGTGTCAGCAATTCCAGTTTATTGCTGTCGTTTTTGATTTTGATCAAGGCTTCATCGGAATGAACCGTGGTCAGTTTCAGGCTGTCTCCGCGATGGGATATAGGGATGTCCTTGTTTTCAATGATATTTTTGGTGTAGGTAATCGTTTTTTTAGCCGCCGAATCCTCTACCTGCTGAATTGCGGTAAGTGTCGGAGCTTTGGATGCAGCGATGATTGTGCGGTCAATATTTTTGTACTGTGCATAATAGCGTTCAGTTTCTATATTCTGAATTTTTTCACTCGAAGATTCCAGTGCTTCATGTACTTTATTGGAAAAATCCTGATCCAGCGCTTCGTAATAACTTTTCAGCCAAAATGACTGAAGTGCCACAAAGACAATCAGAGATATCGTCATGAAAACGGTAATCACAGGGATAAACCTATTGTTCATCAGGTTAATTCGTTGTTTAAACTGTAAAAATTAAACTATTTAACAATACATAAACAAAAAATAAGCCAGAAAATTGTATAGATTTTCTTAAAAACAGGGTTTTTAACAGATAGAATTTAATTCCACAGTTGTTCTGCGGAGTCGAAGCCTGCTAATCAGAGCTGTTGGAGAGGGTTTCTGCATCGAAAAGGTCCTCATCCAGAAAATACTGGATCACCGCTTTTTTCATCAGCAACTGCTGTTCGTTGCTCTTGAGTTCCGGTAATGGATGCAGTTCTGTAAAATGCGGATAGCCGTCGTCGTCGTAATGCGAAAACGCATAATATCCGAAGGGTTCCAGCAGTCTGCATACCGCAATATGAATCAGGTTTACTTTATCGTCTTTGGAATATTTCTGCTGTCCGCTGCCCAGTTCCTGCACGCCGATCAGAAACAGCATCGTTTCCAGAGGCATATTTTTTTCTCCATCAAAGTTGGTTTCGAAAAATTCCTCTACTTTTTTCCAGAGGTCGGCATCGGTCAGGTTCATTTTCATCAAAATTTATTTTCCAGTTTTAACAGAAAAGCATACTCGAGCGCGTCGTCTTTCAGGCTTTCAAATCGCCCGCTTGCACCGCTGTGTCCGGAGCTCATATCTGTTTTGAAGATCAGTATATTGCTGTCAGTTTTCAGATCGCGCAGTTTCGCCACCCATTTTGCAGGCTCCCAATACTGAACCTGGCTGTCGTGCAATCCGGTGGTAATCAGGATATTCGGATAGCCCTTTGCTTCAACATTATCGTATGGTGAATATGATTTGATGTAATCGTAATAGGTTTTATCTGCCGGGTTTCCCCATTCGTCGTATTCGCCGGTAGTTAGCGGTATGGAGTCATCCAGCATTGTACTCACTACATCCACAAAAGGAACCTGCGCAACAATGCCGTGAAAAAGTTGTGGCTCCATATTGGCTACGGCCCCCATCAGAAGTCCGCCTGCAGAGCCGCCCATCGCATACAGATGCTGTGCGGAGGTGTAATTTTTCTGAACCAGAAATTTTGCAGCGTCGATAAAATCGTAGAACGTATTCCGTTTATTCAGCATTTTTCCGGCTTCGTACCAGGGCCTTCCCAAATATTCTCCGCCGCGGACATGTGCTATGGCGTAAATGAAACCACGGTCTAATAATGACAGGCGGACATTGGAAAAGCTTGCGTCAACAGTATGTCCGTAGCTGCCATATCCGTAAAGCAGCAATGGAGTATCAGAATCCAGCTGCGTTTCTTTATGATAGACAAGGGAAACGGGGATTTTGGTTTTCCCGTCGCGCGAATCAGCCCAGATTCTCTCCGAAACATAATTTTCCGGTTTAAAAGTTCCGCTAAGCACTTCCTGCTGTTTCAAAAGGAGCTGTTCCTTTGTGCGCATGTTGTATTCAAACGTAGAAACAGGTGTGGTCATTGACGTATATCCGAAACGCAATAATTCGGTATCAAAATCCAAATTAATACCGATAAATGCTGTGTAAGCGGGATCTGAAAAAGGTAAAAAATGCGAATTTCCGGTTTCGTTGTCAATGATTCTGATTTGCAGTAACCCCTGATTTCTCTCTTCAAGCACGAGATAATTCCTGAAAATTTCAAATCCTTCAAGCAGAATTTCGCTGCGATGCGGAACCACGTCCTTCCAGTTTTCGCGGGCACAGTCTGTAACCTTTGTTTTTACCAGTTTGAAATTGGTGGAATCATCTGCATTGGTGATGATGTAGAATTCATCCTGATAATGCTCCACGGAATATTCAAGATCCGGCGTTCTCTGCTGTAAAATTTTAAACTGTGCATGGGGATCTGCAGCCGGTATAAAGCGGTGCTCGTCCGAAATGGTAGATGAGCAGGCAATGAAAATGTATTCAAGAGATTTGGTCTTGAAAATATTGAGATCAAAGGTTTCGTCCTTTTCGTGAAAAATCAGGACATCTTCTGAAGCATCGGTACCAAGTTTGTGGCGAAACACCTGAAAAGGACGCAGATTATTGTCTTTTCTGATGTAAAAGAAATGGAGATTATCATTCGCCCACACCGCTTTTCCGGTAGTGTTGGGTATGAGGTCCGGAAGTATTTCGCCGGTAGCGAGATTTTTTACTTTCAGATCATAGATCCTTCTGCCAACGGTGTCTGTGGAAAATGTGGCAAGGCTGTTATTGGTGCTCACCGCCGCACTGCCCATATCGAAATACGAAAAGCCTTCTGCGAGCATATTGACATCAAACATGATTTCCTCCGCTGCATCAAGCGATTCTTTTTTTCTGGTAAAAACGGGATATTCCCTGCCGTCTTCATAACGAACGATGTACCAGTACTGATTGAAGAAATACGGAAGCGACTGATCGTCTTTCTTATAACGCGCTTTCATTTCCCGGAACAGTTCTTCCTGCAGGTTTTCGGTGTCTTTCATCACGAATTCTGCATATCGGTTTTCTTCGTTCAGGTATTCCAGAACTTCAGGATTTTCGCGTTCATTCAGCCAAAAGTAGCTGTCGGTTCGCTCGTCGCCGTGTTTTACGAGAATTTTATCTTTCTTGATCGCTTTTGGTGGCTTCATAGCTGCTTGTGGCTTTATATTTTGCAAAAATAACTGTTTTTTACCGCACATTAACGGCATAAAAAACCATCTGATTCGTTGAAAAAGATGGTTGTAATATTAATGATATAGCGTACAAACTATTTGTTCATATTGCGTATATACTTTTCAATAGCCATCGTCATGCTCGGTGTTTCCTTTGTAGGAGCCATTACGTCCACTTTCAGGCCGGATTCTTCTGCTGCATTCTGGGTGGTAACGCCAAAAACTGCAATTTTGGTTTCTCCCTGGCTATAATCCTGGAAATTCTGATGCAGCGATTTTATTCCCTGCGGACTGAAAAACACCAGCATGTCGAAATCCTTGATTTTAATGTCTGAAAGATTTGAGCAAACGGTTTTATACATAATCGCACGCGTCCAGTCGATGTTTGCTTTGTCCAGTGTTGCCGGAATCTCAGGTGACATAACATCCGATGTAGGGATCAGGTATTTTTCGCCGGGAAATTTTTTGAAAAGCGGTGCGAGATCTGCAAATTTCTTCTCTCCGAAGGAAATTTTTCTTTTACTGTAAACAATATGTTTTTGCAGGTAATTTGCGATTGCTTCGCTTTGGCAGATGTAACGCATCGTGTCGGGAACCTGAAATCTCAGTTCTTCTGCAAGCCTGAAGTAATGATCAATAGCATTTTTACTCGTGAAAATGATTCCGGTATATTGGCTCAGATCGATTTTTTGGGTTCTCAGTTCTTTGTTATCAACACCTTCTACATGAATAAAAGGGCGGAATTCTATTTTGATTTTCTCTTTTTTTGCCATTTCCAGGTATGGAGACGATTCGTTGGGAGCAGGCTGAGAAACAAGGATCGTTTTAATCTTCATTGCCAAAAAATACTAGAAAAATAATAAATTCCACAGTGCTATTGCAGGCACGATTTGGAGGGTG